>JAZURH010000297.1:0-11353 GCA_045606125.1 Lentisphaeria bacterium
GCTTGAAACGGTTTGACCGTTTATATGGTTCAGCCTGTAATTCTGTGGCGGTAAGTTTGTAAATAACCCATAACGGCTGGCGGTGTTGGTTGGAAAATCCGACTGCAAAACCTCTGCGGTCAATAACGATATCTGCCTTGCTGGGATTCCCCAACAGCAGATTATCAAATTCAGATTTTTCAGCAGCACCGCAAAGAAATGCGATGCAACCCAACAGAAACAGGAACAGTTTGATCTTCACGGCAGTCCTTTCTGCCGCTTCAGACAAAAAAAAGAGCGGCAAGCCCAACTTGCCGTGACACGAGGTCTGGTACAACCCATCATCTAAGCAAGCGGGTTGCCGCATTAGTACACAAAGATACAATGCGACACTCCCGAATGTTTGCCAGATGATTTTGCGAAAGTACCAGTTTCGTGTCAGGCGAAACACCGGTTAGCCGGTATATTCAATTTTTGTTATTTACACAAGTCCTAAATTTTCCGAGAATACCTCCTGTGGAATTTTGTCATAATATACTACTACATCGGGCAAAACGCAACCGCAGAAAACAGATTTTCTTGATTTGCTGTTCAAAATATTTAGTAAAACGCCAATGAGGATGCTTTTATTGGTCAGTGATTGCTGTTTAATCTTTTTTATCAAGGTCGATTGAAAAAGTAAATGCATGTTTGGAACAAGTAAATGCACATCGAACGGGAAAGCGTGCATTTAGTCTGCCAAATCCGTGCGTTTAGTTTGTCAAAAAAAACACGGGCATGATTTTCCAGCAGGACCGTGTGCGTTTAGTCGTTCCGAAAGAGGCCGAAAAAGGCGCAGGGTGACGCCGCGCATTTTTCAGTTTGTCAGACTAAATGCACGTTTGTTCGGACAGAGTTACTGCACGCGGGAGAGTTAACCGCGCTTCAGGAGGGCTGGAAGCAGGCACACGTCCTTTGCGTCGACGGGCGTCAGGCCAAGCCCGGCGAATGCCTTTTCGCCGAATCTCTCGATGAACCTCTCGATGGCCGTCCTGTCCTTGTACTCCTTCCTGCGCATGCTGTTGACATGGCTCATGACGAGATTGACGTCCTCCTGCGTAAGATTGTCGAAGCTGGTTCCCTTTGGAAGTATCTTCCTGATGTTCTCGTGGTTGTTCTCCACATGAGGCTTCTCGTACGAGGAATACGGATTGCAGTAGAACACGCGTGTTCTGCGCTCACGGCTTCCATTCCGCGAACTCGAGGCTTCCCGGATTGCTGAACTCCGGACCGTTGTCGGCCAGGAGGACGGGGAATATCTCCCTGAACGTCTTCCCCCCCAGCTTCCCGAAGAGGGCGTCGAACGCGTCCTTCACAGACTTCGCGTCGTTGCGGTCGCGCAGGAAGGCCAGCACCAGCCCGCAGCAGTTGATGTTCACGGTCAGCAGGCATTTGCCGCCGGTCCTCCCGACCACGCTGTCGATCTCCACGGTCTCCGTGCCTGGATGGCTTTCAATGAACGCCTTCCAGTCGTCATGGGTCCTGCCCTTCAGGCATTCCCTAGCCTTCGCCCCGGTCTTGCGCGGCTTCAGCTTCGCGCGCGCCTTCCTGCACGCGGCCTGAGGCAGATCGTGCCTCTTCACGCTCACGAGTCCGCTGTTGACGTACCTGTACATCGTCTTCTCCGAGACAGGGACCGCATCCCTGTCGGACGCGATGATGTGGTGCAGCGACTGCCCCTTCCTCACGCCGTTGGAAACAAGCTTGTTGAGCATGGAAAGGTCATGCGCGGATATGTTCGCGCCGTTCCTCGACTCGACAAGCGTCTCGCGGTAGTCCTGCTGGGCCGCGTCCGCGACGTAGACGAACCTCTCCAGACGGCATTTTTCGAAATCCCTGCATGCGTTGCACACGAAAGGGGGCCTCGCCAGTTTCATGCACGGCTGGGCCACGCCGCAGCCGACCCGCAGCCTGCGGCTCTTCAATTCCCTGCCGACTGTGCTCCTGTCCTTACCGATGTTCCTGGCAATGAACTGAAGACTGCATCCTTCGCTGACCATCCTCATGACCAGCATGCGCTGTGTCATATCCAAATGTGACATCCTTGAACTCCTTTGGGGTCTAGGCTGTTGTTCGGAACATGTAAACGCACACGGCGCCCCCCCCCCAGGCGCCGTGTGCGTTTATCCCTGGTGCGGTGACTTTCCCGCACCGGTTAATATGGCTTGCCAATTGAAACGGCGGGGGGGGAACGAGTAAATGCACGGAATCCTGTCAGACTAAATGCACGAATCCGTCTTGGGAAAAAGTAAATGCATGAGAATTTCAGAAAAATGTGCATTTACAATTACAATCGACATAGAATGGAAAGATTTGTGCAGTCAATTGAAATATACATTGCTATGGGCTATATTCCGTCTTTGATTGTTTAGTTTGCCGCAGGGGCTTACAGCAAGTTGAAAATCTGTCATGGTAGGAGCAGACATGTTTTGACAGGCGGCATATTGAAATGAAAACTGCTGAATGAAAGGGATCACATGAATAAGATTCTACTGTACATCGCTCTTTTCTGTTCCATGATGGCTTTTGGAAAAGCAACATTGGACATTGATTTTGCCAAACCGGTGAATCCGGTAATAGACGGCAAGACCATTGAACTGCCTGAAACAAAGGGATTTATGACACTGGGGAGCCAGAGTCTTGAACTTCCTGCGAGCAAGCTGGTCGGAGAAAGCGGGACTATTCTGGTAAAAGTCAGGCAGGAAAGGCCTGTTGATGGACTTCAGGTGAACAGGGTACCATTTACATTGCGCTGCAATTCGAGAATGACAGCATCGCTGTATATGACAGTTGGCTCCTATGATGTGTTCCGTTATGGTTTCGGTAACAGAAATGAACAGATATACTATGGTGTCAAGAAACCTTATCAGTTCGGAAAGGAACAATGGATGGGGCTTACATGGGACGGCAGAAACGTGCAGTTCGTAAATGACGGCATGGTGGATGTTTCCTACAAGCAGCCGATAAAAATGGAAAAGGTATGCAGTCTGTACATAGGCAGCTGGAAAGATGGATGGGCAAGCACGAAAAAGTGGCCGGACGACACTTTTATAAGTGCGATAAAAGTGTTTGACAGAGCATTGTCTCCTGCTGAAATCGCAGCCGCATGCGGCACAAAACTGCAGCCCAGTCATGAGAAATATCCCGGAAGATTGACAGTGCCGCTCCTGTCTGAACAGAATGTCTCTGCGGACGGCGACCTTAAAGAAGATCTCTGGAAGACTGCTGCCTCTCTTCCTGTGCTTACAAGCCATAAGCAGGCCCAGACATATCTTGCCCCGGAAGGACGATTTCTTATGTCGGCGGATAAAAAGAATCTCTATCTGGGACTGGATTATATTTTCCCAGCCGGAAATACTGTAGTTCAGGGGCAGCAGCGCAAGCCGGGTGTGGAGCCGGAAGTGTGGGCTACTGAATCCTTTGAACTGTATTTTATGATAGGTGACGACTGGTACCGTTTCGGTGGAAATGTGGCAGGAGGCAGCACTGAATGGAAGAACAATGGTGCAGAATGGAATGCCCCCTGGAAATATGCATCCCAGATGAGAATGCAGATAGATAATACAAATCTCTGGCAGGCAGAAGCCGTAATTCCCTGGAGTACACTGGGATTTGATTCAATTCCCGACAAACCTGTCAAGTTTGCATTCTGCCGTACATGGTGTCTGCCGGACTATTCCGATGCAACATCTGTTACATATAATGGCAGCTACCAGAAAAAGGAACTTTATCTTGATCTGTGCTTCAAAGAGAAGACTCCGACTGTCCGCAAACTGGCATCCAATGAACCCTCAAGGGGAGCATTTTACCAGAAAGTCAGCGTAACATCACCAGTGGCAGGAAAGGTAACATACGAAGTTTCAGCCATTGATGCAGCCGGTTCAACCGAGCCCATGACCGTCGTCAGCAAAGAACATACTTTCAAGGCCGGTGAAACAATGGAGTTTGAGCTTAATGGCCGCATAACTTCCAAGAACTATGATCAGCTGCGCTTTACGCTGTATCAGGGAAAGGATGCAGCAGCACGCTGCATAGCCCCGTATAAACTCAATGAGGTGCTGTTGGATGCCTTCCCCAGATTCATAGCCGGACGAATCGATGTTGAAGTGCCTTTTGAACTTATAAGCAGTCGCCATGGCGGGGAACTTCAGCTCAGGCTTGCCGGACCTGACGGCAAGATGCTGCAAACAGTTCCGCTTGACGGTGATACGGCCAGCCTGAAGTTTGATAACAAAGGACCTGCCGGTAATTACAAGATCAGCATTACTAAAAAGGATGGGGCTCCCATATCCGCCCTGGAAGTGCATTTCCCCGGAATCGGCGAATGGGCCGATGCCGACAGTATATTCCCCAAGGATGTTATTCTGCCGCCTTTCACACCCATGACCAGAAAGGGAAATACATTTGGTGTCTGGGGCAGGGAATATCAGTATGGAAATGGACTGTTCCCTGAGAAGATTATGACTGCCGGTAAAAACATGCTTGCCGGAACTCCTGAAATCATCTGTAACGGCAAGCCTCTTGCCGGGAATGGAATCAAAATAAGCATGGCTGCACCGCACAGGGCCGAGTTCAATGCTGCCGCCTCCAATGGGGACTGCACTGTTGCTGAAGAAGGCTGGATAGAGTATGATGGTGTTTCATACAGCAAGTTCACTGTGAATGCAAATAAGCCGGTGCGGGATCTGAAGGTGCGTTTCACGCTGCCCCGTGAAATGGTGCGTTACATGCACGCTGTCGTGGGCGGCACATGGGGTGCCAAGATAACACGCCCTGTCACGGACGGGGAATATACACTGGGATTCTATCCCATAATATGGTTGGGACAGGAGGACAAGGGTATATGCTTCTTCACTGAAACCGACAAGGGATGGACTTTCCCAAAGGGCAGGGCGCTTGTGATTAACTGCGACAGGGACAAGGCAGTACTTGAATTTAATGTCCGCACCAAAATGAAAGCTGGTGAAAAATTCTCTTTTGAGATGGGATATCTGGCAACGCCGGTCAAGCCCATGCCCTCCCACTTCCCCATGAACACAATGGCTGATACACATTGCGTTCCCATGCAGCGTCCCGAATCGAATACCTTTATCGGTAAAAATGTAGTCTGTTCCTCCCCCTATCCCCATGAGATAGAGGACTTCTTTGCAAATCTGCCTGACGAAGAGAGTTCTGTCACCGCCGGATACCTTAACAGGCAGATCAAAAAATGCAGACAGTTCCGTAAAAGTCCAGTCATATACATGGACGGCAGAATGCTTACGGATGAATATCCGGAGATGGCAGCATTCAAGGACGAATGGCGCTTCCTGCCCCAGAGTACTCTTGAATACAAAAAGGACGGCAAGCTGCGTATCATCTACGACACATGCCCCACTACTGGCGCCAATTCATTCTTTACATTGCAGCTGAAGAACTTCATCAGCCGTTTCAAGCCGGACGGCATCTATTATGATTTCGGCACCATAAGCGTATGCTCAAATAAACTGCACGGCTGCGAGCAGCGCTGGCCTTTCCTTGGGTACAGGGAATATCTGCGCCGCACATATTACCTGCTCTGGAAAAACGGTGTCAAGGAGCCTGTTGTCTGCCTGCACAACACGGACTATGTACAGATACCTGCCATAACATTTGCTACACATCTTCTGAACGGCGAGCATATCCGCCAGGCAAGCAGCACCATAATGCACAATGGCAAGGATATTCAGGATCCATACAATATAGAGATGTTTGCATGCGAGCTCAGCTCATTGCCTTTCGGTCTTACAAATGCCGTGTATCAGGCAAATGACATATTGCTTCCAAAGTATGGTGGCGGTAAGGAGAATCCGGAGCTTTACAAGTTCCGCATCACGCAGGCTTTCCTGGCCGGTGTTCTTCCTCATAATACCATGTTAACCCAGCAGAGATGCCATTATGGAATACTTGAAAAAGTGGGACGAGCCTATGATGATTTCGGTATTCGTAAATCAAAGTTTGTGGGATACTGGGACAAGCCGGCAAAAGTTGAGGGCAGCAAATCCATATATGTAAGCGTATATGTGAACAGCGGAGAGAAGAAGGCCCTGGCTGTTGTGTCCCATATCGGCAAGGATCATGATGTTCATGATTTCAATATTGTATTTGATGAAAAGATCCTGGGATTCAAGCCTGCCAGTGCGGTGGATGTCATGAGGGCGGAGGATCCGCTCTATCAGGAACTGTATGAAATCCGCAGGAAGAACCGGGTCCCGAATGACAGGGCGCCGCTGAAACTTGGCGACTGGGGATCAAATATAAAGTCCTTTGAGAACGGAAAACTTAATATGTCCCTTAAGTACCATACTTTTGCAATAATAGAGCTTAAGAGGTAATTTCAAAACTGTTATCGAAATGCGCATCGACATGAACACATTGGCGTTGGCAGCGCTTTCCGCCGCATGAAAGTGCGGCTTCGAGTCGTTGCTTTGGTCATTTTGTCCATCTTATTGCGCATTTCGCGCTATTTTTTTATTACTTTTAAAGAACAAAGGCAGGCTTCCGTAAAAGGGATGCCTGCCTTTGTCAGTATATTGTTCAGATATGTTTGTTTCTTGATGCTTTCACAAGGGCGTCCATAATGCGCATTCTGCCAGTCTTTGCCTCGGCCCAGTCGCCTTTACGGGATGTCAGGACAACACCGCAGATGCCGTTTTCCGGATCGACGAAAATGCTTTGGCCGGTAAAGCCAGTGTGATGGATGGTACGGGGTGAAAGTGTTGACGGGCAGCCGTCCGGACTCATGTCCCATCCGAATGAACGTATCTTGTCTTCTGCCCGGAAGTCCGGTTTCAGCATCAGTTCACAGCATGATGCCGGAATTATACTGCATTTAAGAATATCATTCAGATATGCTATCATGTCTCCCGCCGTTGAAAAGAGGGATCCGTTTCCCAGGGGAATGCCGGCCTGATTGCAGGTCTCGTCATTGTGCTGCCCCGGTTCCCTTGTCGGATGATGGTGCTGCACTTCAAAAGGTCCGGGTCCCGGTGCGTTCCATGTAGTGTCTGTCATGCCAAGCGGCTTCCATATCAGCGAGCGGGCAAGGGAATCCAGATTCATTCCGCTGACTGTCTCGGCGATCTTTCCAAGAAGGACATAATTTCCGCATGAGTAGGTAAATGTAGTTCTTCGTGGATCGCTTGGCATCCATGCGAAAAGTTTTTTCATGAACTCTTCTCTGTCGGGAGAACAGTATGGCTTGCTGTTGTTGAAACCACTGGCATGGGCCGCAAGGTCCCGCAATGTAATTGTACAGTTTTTGCCCAGGGCATGTTTGGGCATGTATGTTGTGAACGGTGCGTCCAGATCCAGTTTTCCTTCATGTGCCAGCATGGCAATGCAAGTTGCGGTGAAGACTTTTCCTGTTGATGCTATGTCAAAGCGGGAAGCAGCAGTCATGGGAATGGTGTCATACTGAATGCCCATGAAAATTGTTTCGTCGCTCAGATTTGTCTTTACGACTGCTCCCTGTATCAGACCGGAATCAATCTGGCGTTGTATTTCTTCTTTTGCACAAGTGTTCATATGCTCAATCCTTAATTTGAGTAATCTATTTTATTTGAATCATGGAACAAGGCGATTTATGAACTCACTCAACTTCTCAAGATGATTTTCATAAAGGGCTCCGTCACCGTCTTCCTTTCTTGCATAATCGTGGGGAAGGCGATTCATTAATATCCGGAGTTTGTTCAGCAAGGTCATCAGTTCATTTCTGGTACTGTTTTCTCCCGCAAGATGACGGTATATCTTCCCGATCAGTTCACCGAAAACTACGCCGATTTTAAGCTGTGCAGCCTGGCGTTCAAGTTCCTTTCCAAGCCATCCTTTCACGGAGGATCTTGCTCTTGAAATAAGCTTCGCCCCCTGTCTGCTGATTTGTGTCTGCTCCTCCCAGCGCAGGGCTGTGTCCTCATAGCTGTTGACCGGGCGTCCCAAGTTTCCAGGATTTGCTTCGGGCTCAGGTTTTGAGTTTAATTTTTTAAAGAGTTTTTCCATTACGATCTGCTGGTAAAGCAGTACCAGCGGTCCATCACCGTGAGGGGTGCGCAAAGTCTGATAACGGAAAATATCCTTTCCGGCCTTTTCTCCGTAGATCGATTCACAGCAGCGAGCAAGATAACTGTCTTCGTCGAGATGACGCTTTTCAATGAAATCCCTCTGCCGCATTCTGCGGTGGTACTCTTTAGTGGTATTCTCAAAAGTATCCTTGGAAAGAGTCTCCCCGTCCGGACGATAATATGCGTTCCAGGAACATTCGCTGTTGTACATCTGCTGGGGGCGCTGAAACAGTACACCCGAAAAGTTGAATATTGCGCCGTTGCCGCCCAAAGTCAGACTGTTCATTTCCGGCAATGAAGAAAAGGCTGCATTCTCACCATACAAGGCTCCGCCTGAAACAAAGAACACCATGAGTTTCTGTTCGCATCCGGCTTCGTCAAGCAGGCGTGACAGTCTCTGGAGCCTGCCTTCTCCCCCATGGTCTGAGAATTGTTCTCTCATCACAAAATAAATATTGTGGTGCTGTTTCATGCTGAGGGCGATATTGACCCAGAGTTTTTCCACTCTTGACCATTCCTCATCGCTGTTGTACCAGGTACCATAGCAAGGGGATGCCAGGATGAGGCGACAGTCTCTGGCTGCGTCGTAGTCTTCTGTCTTGACGGCATCCCGTGCCTCACCGAACACATCATATCCGTCTGCAATTGCAGCGGCACCGCCATTCATTGACTCCAATGAATCGTCTGGCCATTTTTTTCTGCATGCAGGGCAGCGTTTGTCCCAGAAATATGGCTGGCTTTCCGCATCATATTCGCTCTGATCCTCATGATGGATGTAAAGGGCACCCGGCTGAATTTCCTTCAGAAAATCCCGTATTTCAAGGTATTTCTCTTTTCTGAGTTCTTCATTACTGCGGCAGGTCCCATTGTATGCGGATTTTTCATCGTGTATGCTGTTCCATGAACAGGGATAGTTCTGCTGGAATTTATGCCCTGCGCCGGGTAGGAAGTTATGCGCTTCGCTGATATATGCGCTTTCGCCCCAACCGCCTTTTCCTATTCCGTAGCCGCCGAATATTAGTGTTACTCCCCGTTCCCTGGCATATTTGTTCAGGGCGCGCATACTTCTTGCAAAACCGGGATAGGGTTTTGTATTCCAGGTGAAGCCGTGTACGAATATGCCGTTGTACCGGCATCGCAGCGCAAAATCAATTTCATTGTGCCAGCGCTTGATTTCCGCCCGCTGTCCGTCTCCCCATGCCAGAGCGCTTCTGTTGCCTTCGCCGCAAAGCAGTGGCCTGGCGCAAATTCGCAGTTCCTGGTCAGGCCAGTCAAGGATTTCGGCACATTGGAAACGGCGTCTTGATATCTCAAGCTGACTCAATGTCTGGAGAGCGTAGAGAAGACCTGTTTCTGTGTTTCCTGCAATTATTATTCGTTCCGGCTGTACTTTAAGGGAATATGCCTGATCTGCATTGCAGGGCACTTCTACAGTTCCCGGGCGGCAGATGATTTCAATGTTTTCTTTTGCGGCGGTCTTCCCCAGAATGACAGCCAGCCTTTTATTCAGAAAACTGTTATTGAAAGAAAAAGCGGATTTATTTTGAGTTGTTTTGCATGAAATGGAAAAATGCCCTTCCTTCAGCAGACATTTTTTCGGTTTCGGGCTTAAAAACAGTTTTTGAGAAATATTCATGGTCGATTTTTGTTTATCAGGTGTGAAAAAATCGGTGATGGCACAAAGATTCTGCTCAATCATGAATATTTTGCGAACATATCACCGGATGCGGCACATAGACTTGTCTGGAACTGAAATGGTTGAAAAATCAGTAGAGGAAGCTAGGGATTTTTTCCGAATAAATTATGTCTTTGAACTTAAATGTCAACGGCTTGACTGGCGGAATCTATCAGTTATACATAAATCTTTCTCTAATCACTGTAAACATAGCATTCCCAAGTGAACTTTTTGCATTCCAATGGCAAATGTTTATGAAAAACTGTGATTTTTTACAGAATGCGCCTCAGTTGTTTTTTTTCAGGACTTTTTGTAAAGAGCTGCGGTCAGTGCGTATAATTCGTGGAAAAAGCAATATAGGCGGAAAAAGTACAATTATGATTGCAGATTGCCGATATCAGGCATGGATTTAATCTTTGTGCACAAAACTGTCCGGTTCTGTGTATAATCCAGGAACCGGACAGTTTTTCATGTGCGGATGATACCGGTAAGTTTTATATTACTTGCCTTTGCCGAACAGTCTGTCTGCAAAGTCGTAATATTGCTTCCAGTCCCAGCTTGTTATGGCATGTCTTCCGGTACGCAGGTGATAGTGCATCACGCCGCTGTGAATTGGCTTGTCGGCTTCAGGCCATTCCATTTCTTCCATTGTCGGCATACCGTACAGTTTCCAGACAGGGGAAGCCTCTTTTATACCAAGGAACTCGCCCTTGGGGTCGGCGTTTTTGTCCTCTGTTGCACTGGCTACATATACGCCTCTCGGTGCTATCAGGGCGATAAGCTGATGCTGATCTATGGGAAGTTCTTCCGGATTGTCGATGTATTCCACCACCTTGCCGGCAAGCCATGTACCTTTTTCCCAGTAGTCAATACGAAGGTTTTCACCAAAATTGCGCCGTGAAATCTTTGCTCCTGCGCTTCCTGAATTGTTTGAAATAGCCCCTGCAAAGCGCTGGTCTGTGGCGGCGGCCCAGAGAGCTGTCTTTCCAAGCCTGGAGTGTCCAACCGTTATGGCCTTTGACGCATCGACCAGAGGTTCCTTTTCAATGGCGTCAAGCATTCTTGACATGCACCATGCCCATACGCCTATGATGGAATATTGACGCATCCATTTGCCGCCCTTGGATTCATTGAATGGGACTTCGTATTCTGTCCTTATGTCTTCGGGCTTGCATACAAGTGCGAAGGGACTCATCTTCATGCCGTTCAGATGATCCGGGCATGCCTGCAGATATGAAGCCGTGGCAACGGCATAACCCCGTTTTACTGCTTCTACAACGTTGTAGGCCTCAAGATTGTATGACCTGTTTTTGTCGCCTATGCGTCCGAGGACCCGGTCCAATGTATCTTTTTTGAATCCAGTATAGAAGCCGCGTACCACGGTCACATCTTTTTCCGGGGTTATGGCATGGTTTCCGCCGAAAGCCAGACCCACGAAAACCGGGGCAGGGCCATTTGATTTTTTCGGTATGTACAGCATCATGTCCAGCTGATGGCATCTTCCATCATTCATTCTGCTGACAATTCGGATGTCCTTCCTTATTGCAAGTCCCTCCAGGGCATCCTGCTTCTGCCTCAGCAG
>JAZURH010000298.1:0-5066 GCA_045606125.1 Lentisphaeria bacterium
TCGGCTGGCTCGCAGGCTGGAGGCAGAGTTTCCGCAGGCTTTTCACTTTGATAAAGGGGATGATCTGGAGCCGCAGAAACCTGGTGCTGCTGATTGAATTCATGGATAAGGACGTGGGCATGAACGGAAAATCGCCTCCAGCGAGGCTAACCGCCGTGCAGCTCCAATTCGACCTCGGTGACTTATAGTGGAAAAAGCCATATTTGACAAAATCACTTTTCCAAATCACAGGGGTGCTCTACCTCAATTTTCCCCAAAAATCCGCTGTTTTGAAAAGTTATGGGATATCCGCAATGCTGATTCGATCATTTTATTGATTTTCTGCACATTTCCTGGTAGGCACGGCATTGGGCCTGATATTCTTCTTCGCTGATTTCTTCCGGGAGTACCTCCCAGTTTCTGAGATCTTTGGACCTGGCCATGCCCAATGCTATCCTATCATAAGGATCATCGTGTCGCGCCCCCATAAACAGCATGGTCCAATATCCGGTGACCTGCCGCCAGTCCGCCACAAATTGAGCACTGGCAATACACTCGCTCCATTTCTGATTCAATCCTTTCAACTCCGCAGAAGAATCCAATTTATCCCATTTCATGATATCACTGCTTTGAAGCATGGCAACGCGTTGTTCCGACATGCCGACAGAGCAAAACAGATAAATCTGTGTTCCATCAATGACCACCGAAGCATTTTCAATTCCCCGATAATCATCATAGAAACTGCTGTCCAGCAATGGTCCGTCTGGAGTGAGATTCTCAAATTTCTGCAAATCATCTGAAACAGCCAATCCCAGCTGCTGACTGCGGGTTCCAAGTTTGTAATCTGTATAAAACATCCAGTAACGATCCTTCCAGTTGACGATATAGCCGTCTATCGGACCGTGGAGTTCATTTCCCCAATAGGGGCCGTGCTCGTTCTCAATAACCACTCTGGGCTCGCTCCAATTCAGCAAATCCTCTGACTCACTAATGCAGATGGCCGTTGGATGGGGATACCGAGTCACGCTCATGACCCACTTGCCGTTGTCCCGAATTATGTTTCCGGGTGAAACATATCCCCGTGGCGTCACAGGCTTAGGGGGTGTAAATGTTCTGAAATCTTCAGTGATCAGAAGAAAACATTGATAATTCTGAGGAGAACTCCAGCGATGCTGCTCAAACTGATGGGTGACAAAAATATAAAACTTACCTTCATGATAGACGGCAGCTGGATCCCTGGTGCTGCAGCGGTAGGCGTAAATCGGATTATACAAATTGTCCCAGCGAAAAAAAGTATTATTTGTGTTTGCCATTATCCTGATTTCTTTGCAGAACCTTTTTGATATATGCTATTATACACTCTTGCCTTCATGCTATTGAAAAAAAATACTATTGAAGCAAAATAAATCAAGAATAAAACTACATATTTATTATATGAGGAACAGACTTCAGAAATGCGTTCCGCTGTAAACTTTTATAACCAGACATTGAAACTTCTAAATAATTCCCCCAAAACCAACACCCGTGAGTTTTTCCGTCTCAAAGATCAATTGCTTATAAACAGCGTTCCCCCGCTGGGAAGTATATCAGCAGGGGAACGCACATCAACCGGAAAATTATCTTCCAAGGTATTTATCCGCTTCGTTTGATACTATCACACCGTAGTTCACGGCCCCAAGCCAGCCGGACATAATAATTCCAACTGAACCAGTATGGAACAATCCACCGACCTGAGTTCCTATTTCCATACTGTATTTAAGTCCTTCAAACTTCGTACCGAATGTCGCACCGTTCAAATGTCCCGTGTACCTTCCGAATGTAAGGGGGGTGGCAGCCTCCGTGTAATCACAGATTGAGCGTATGCCCGGAACATATTCATCAAGAGCATCAAGGGTGTTTTCGACCATGTCCTTCTTCGCCGCCGCATACTCCTCCCGAGAAAGTTTTTCCCAGTCTTCGTACTTTGCATTCATGGAAGCAACAATGCTGTACCTGTCCGTCCCCGGCCTTATTTCCGGATAGTATACGGAATATGTGCGGCTGGTTACCTTTTTATCGCAAAGCGCATTGCTGTCAAACTCTGGATGTATCGAAGTAAAAAGCAGATCTCCTATATAGGAAAGCTTTTCCCCGGGCTTTATGCCTACATATACCTGGCAGCTTGATGTACTGAGCCGGACTTTCGAAAGCCCGCTGATATATTCGGCATCAAAATATTCATCCCCGACCATTTCATGCACAAGCCTTGGCAGGCTTCCGTTGAAAATCACGACCCGGCATCCCACTTCCCGTCCGTCAAGCAAAACAGATTTCACCCTGCCCTGCTCCACGCATATACCAGAAGCCCTGCATCCAGTTTCCATATCCACCCCATTCCGGCGAAGTTCCTCCCTCATCATGTCTATCATAAGGTCAGTGCCTCCGGTAAAGGTATAAACTCCCTGGCTCATAAAATTGCCGAAGACTATTCCGTAGCTTATGGCAGGCTCGTCAAGGGTGGAACCATTGGCATAGGTTATAGGCTCCATCAAAAAGCGCCACACATCAGTTCGCCCGGGGAAAAATCTGTCAAAGAGCTGCCCGGTGGTCTCGTCACTTCTGTCATAGTAGTTCATCGCCGCCAGTTCGGCATAAAAGCTGTCAACCACAGAACGCTCAATGCCAAAATGATCTGTCAGTTTCGCAGTGAAGTCAGCTGTGTCAAATGTACTTTCAAGTGAATACTGGGGATTCATGAACTTTATGGACCGCACCTGGGTCACCCTGTCGGAAAAATCCTTTCCCCAATACCTTTTCAGGCTTTTTTTCATACCGACAGGAAATCCGTGAAGGGCTACATCAAACACATGTCCTTTGCGTTTGAAATATGTTGCAAGCCCTCCCATCTGGCTATGCTGTTCAACCAACAATACACTTCTTCCCGCCCAGGCCATGCGGTTGGCCGCTGTCATGCCGCCAAGTCCACTGCCAACAACAATTACATCATAGCTGTCTTTCATGGTGCAAATGCTCCGAGAATAAAAAAAGCAGGAAACCATCCACGGGGCTTCCTGCTTTTCGAAAATGGAGCGGGCGAACGGACTCGAACCGTCGACAGCCACCTTGGCAAGGTGGCGCTCTACCAACTGAGCTACGCCCGCATTCTTTTCTTGAACGAGACATACTTTACAGCATTTCCGCTTTTATGCAAATCGTTTAGCTGTATTTTTTGAAAAAAAAGGGAGATTTTGGTAGAATAGCGTCATTTTGGTTACATTCAGACATTCTTGTACGGAGAATTCCCTTTGCTGCAAAGGATGCGTTCTATTCAGCGCACCAATATAATGCAGTCAAATGTAAGTTCATCCTTAAGCAGTTCCCTTACTATAGGCGCTGCGACTTCCCGCAATTCCCCTTCAGGAAGTCCTGTAAGAACCACACTTGCGGGTATGTCCGCCATGTCGGGATGATTTTCCAGCAGTGCCCCCCTTGTTTCCTCCAAAATGTTGGCCATAGCCGGAATTATCTCCGCCACTGGTGCAGTCATGCTGATAGAAGATACCCACCCCCCATCTGCGACCTGGGGCATTTTGGAGAAATCCACCATAAGACGCGCCTTCGGGAATATATTCGAGCATGGCATTTTCCTTAGAATACCGCTTTTCTGCAATTCTCCGGATTTTTGAGCGGCCAGTGTCATTTTTTTTGCGGCCGCAGCCGGCTTTCTGCTGTATTCAAGGACTTTTTCGGTTGAATGAAAATCCATGTCCCTTACATCATTAAGGAATATATGCATTGCCAGCGACACTATGAACTTATCCGTTGCCAATTCCAGTCCGCAGTGTTTCAGCACATCTCCGGCTTTTGCAGCCAGTGTTTCCGTCTGCGAGTGGGAAAGAGGCAATACCCTTGCCAGAAGCTTAACAAGCTCCTCATCATTCCATCTGCGGAGCATTTTACGCTCCTCAAGAAATCTGTCCACTCCCTTTGACTCAGCGTACAGCCTCTCCACATCCTGAAAACCGGAGGCATTAAGAAGAGATGATACCATTGCATCAATATCATTGCGGGAAAAAAGCCTTGCTTCCTCCCCCCTGATCTTCTCTTCCACAGTAAGAGCTATATCCTCCGCCATCCAGGCATCATTAAACCCGGCCTTTCTGAATGCCTCGGCAATTTCATGTTCAAAAGCGGTGACATCAAGGAGTTCTGGATTGCCGTCCTCACCGGCAACCCGCAGTTTCTCCATGGCAAACTGTATCACTTCGTGTCCTCTTTCGAAGCAGTCTCGCTGCCTGCCTTTTCCGTAGACAGCTTGTTCACTTCATCAATAAACGCCTCAGCATCCTGAAAGCGCCTGTATATGGAGGCAAAACGGACATATGCCACCTCGTCCACATTCTTAAGGGCGTCCATGGCCAGCTTTCCTATATAGCTTGATTCCACTTCCTCCTGTGAAAGCAGCATGAGGCGATTCATTATATCATTTACGATATTATCAATCTGCTCCTGACTGATATTCCTTTTCCAGCAGGCCTGGCGTATTCCCTGAGTAAGCTTGTCACGTTTGAAATCTTCCCGCCTACCATCCTTTTTAACCACATATATGTCAGCGGGAATAATGGACTCGTAGGTGGTAAATCTTGTTCCGCACGCTATGCACTGCCTGCGCCTGCGGATGGTATCCCCTTCCTTTGAGATACGCGTTTCAATCACCTTGTCCTCTGAACCTGAACATTTAGGGCAGCGCATAATCTACTTCCCCTTTCCTCAGTTAAAGTCCCTGACGATACGCCGGATATCCGTGGCCAATCCGCTACCGTCCAATGTCACAACAGTGCCGCAAAGCCTTATTCCCTCATTCACCACAGGGAACCTTGCAGGCATCCCGGTCCTGTACCTGTTAACAATACTTGTTATATCCCTTCCCAGAATGGACTCCCTGGCGCCCACCATTCCGGCGTCACACTGAAAGGCCGTTCCCCCGGGGAAAATCTGTTCGTCCGCCGTTGGCACATGAGTATGGGTACCTATGACGGCGCTCACCTTGCCGTCAAGCATGCGCCCCAGAGCAATCTTGTCACTGGTCGCCTCTGCATGAAAATCCA
>JAZURH010000299.1:0-1633 GCA_045606125.1 Lentisphaeria bacterium
TTGGCCTCCGACTTTGCGGCAATCAGTCCTTGGGCCAGTATTCCTTGACCAGCTCCGTCTTGATTCCAGTCTCCGCCGGCTCGAAGCAGTCCGACAGTATCTTCCATCCCAGGTCAAGCGCCTCCTCAAGAGGAATATTGACACTGAGGTCCATCATTCCCTTTTCAAAGAGTTCACCGTACTTGAGAAGTTTCTCATCCCACTTGCTCATGCGGAAACCCATGGACTGCTTTTCCACGACTTCCTTGAACTCCGCATAAAGACGTATCATATTGTCCATAAGCGCACGATGATCGGACCTTGTATCGCTGTTGACCTGCTGCTTAAGACGGCTGAGTGAGCCGAAAGGTTCAATCCTGCCGTTGACAAGGTAGAACTGGCCCTCGGTTATGTATCCGGTGTTGTCAGGAACCGGATGGGTCACATCGTCTCCCGGCATGGTGGTAACAGCAAGCACGGTTATGGATCCCGCCGTCTCAAAGTCAACGGCCTTCTCATAGCGGGAAGCAAGCTGACTGTAAAGATCACCGGGATAACCACGATTCGAAGGTATCTGCTCCATTGTTATGGCGATTTCCTTGAGTGAATCGCAGAAGTTTGTCATGTCAGTGAGAAGGACAAGCACACGCTTGTTCAACTCCGTCGCAAAATACTCGGCAACTGCCAGGGCCATGTCCGGAACAAGCAGACATTCCACTATGGGGTCAGAAGCTGTATGGATGAACATAACCGTACGGGAAAGAGCCCCATGAGCGTCAAGAGTCTCCTTGAATGTAAGGTAGTCGTCATACTTGAGACCCATGCCGCCAAGGACGATCACATCGACTTCAGCCTGCATGGCTATCCTGGCAAGCAGCTCATTATAAGGTTCTCCCGCCACAGAGAAAATAGGCAGTTTCTGACTTTCGACAAGTGTGTTGAAAATATCGATCATGGGAATGCCCGTCCGTATCATATTGCGGGGGATGATGCGGTTGGCAGGGTTGACAGAGGGTCCGCCGATCTCTATCATATTGTCCTCAAGAGAGGGACCATTATCCCTGGGGGATCCGTTACCGGTAAAAATGCGCCCCAGCAGCGATTCTGTGGCAGAAACCTTCATGGGACGCCCCAGGAAACGCACTTCGCTGTCCGTAGATATACCCCGGCTTCCTGAAAACACCTGCAGGAACACCCTGTTCTTGTCAAGGCGTATAACCTGCGCCAGGGACGTCCCCCTGGGGCTCTTCACTTCAGCAAGCTCACCATTGGCCACATTGTCAGCTTCAACCGTGATGACGTTTCCGCTTATCTGTATAATGCGATTATAAATCTTCTTCATATTGCGTCATGCCTCCCCAAGCATATTGTCTATGCGCGCTTCACCATCCCGGAAGGAAATGGAATCCCAGGGAGAGTAGTTCCAGTCTATGAACTCCTGCCTCAGCCTCTGGAAATAGGCACGGGCAGCATCCTTATCCGCAAAATCAAACTTTTTATCGATTATGCCCAGCAGCTTGTCAAACACATACTTCTGCCGTTCAGCTCCGCATGAACTGTCAACCTTGTCGAAAGTGTTCTGCTGAAGGTACACATTGTCTATGAACTCACTCTTCAAGTATGTGACAAAGTCACTGGTGGGAGTACCCTCCTC
>JAZURH010000300.1:0-10368 GCA_045606125.1 Lentisphaeria bacterium
AGGCTGAGATAGAGGAACAGGCAAGGATTGCGGACGAGAAGGCTGCAGAGGCTGAAAAGGCCCTGAAGGAGGCAGAAGCAAAGCAGGCTGAACTTAAGGCCGCCGCAGAGGCTATTGCTGCTGCAGAGAAGGCCGCTGCAGAGGCGAAGGCAGCCGAGGAAAAGGCTGCAGCTGAAGCAAAAGCGGCAGAGGAAAAGGCCGCCGCTGAAAAAACAGCAGCCGATGCGGCAGAAGCCGAGGCAAAGGCTGCTGCTGAAAAGGCAGCAAAGGAGAAGGCTGATGCTGCCAGGGGACTGGTAACATACAGGGGATATATCTATTCTCTGGAGAAGAATGCGACAGCGGCAACATCTCATGTACTGTGTTTTGTTGACAATGGCACGGTGCGTCCGATATGCTATTTGAAAAGCAGGTATTTTGACCTTTCACAGTGGTACAGACTTGAGGTTGAACTTTGCGGAAAGGCAGCAAGACCTGAAGGATGGACATTGCCTCTAATGGATGTGAAGTCAATTGTCCGTGTAAAAAAAGAAAAATGATTGGAGCTGTTTCAGGTATGGAACTGGTCACTGAAAAGACACTTGCCACAGGAGAAAGCCTCAGTATATTTCACTGGCAGTCTCCGGAAAAGATGGAGCAGCGTTACATTGACTATATAGTGTCATCTTTTGCGCAACTGGGTGAAACTCAGAACTATTTTGCAGGTGGTTGGATCAGCTACATATTGAGCACTGTCAGCGGAAGCGAGTATCCCGGAATAAAGGACCATTGGTTTATAGCTGAAGTTGACGGTGTCCCCGCCGCCCGCCTGTGGTTTGCGTATTCGCCAGGAACCGGAAAGGGAAACTTCGGCAATGTTGCGACAGAACCCGCATACAGGAAGCGGGGGCTTCTTGGTGAACTAATGAAGGCATATAAGAAAGTGGTTGACGAGTGCGATGAGATCAAAATGCTCAGCTGCATTACTGGAAAGGATTATGCTGCGGACTGCTACCGCAAGTATGGTTTTGAAACCACGGACGGCTCCAGAACAGGTATCATGTCATATTGCAGGTGCGGAACTTTCAAGGAAGTTTCTGCCGCCGCTTTTGCCGGGAACAGGATAGTCAGAGTGCGTTCCGGTTTGCGTGAGGACCAGTTTGATATAGACAAGTTCCTGTTGTTTCAGGATGAGTTAAGAATAAGGTCCTGCCATCAGTTCTGCGGATATGCCACTTGGTTTGCAGAGTTCCGGGTGATTTATCAGGAGGTTGTCGCCGGACATGGTGTGGTCATGGTGGCTGAAAATGAATCCGGTACCATTGTGGGATATGCGTATGCCCTTAATGTGAACTGTACGCCGTTTTTCAATTTTGTATGTCATCCTGCCTATATTAATGATTCAGAGCAGCTTCTGAGGAAAACTGCGGAGAGTTTCCGGGAAAAATACAATACGGAAGCTCATTTTTTGTGTGAACTTGGAGATGCTGAAAAAATTGCAGCAGCGGAAAGAGCCGGTGCCCGTCCCGGTCCCATATTGCCTGGGTACATGCGGAAATCTGATGGATACAGGGATGTGAGAGATTATCTGTTTTGAAAATGACCATTACCGGGAAGACATTTCCGGTGATGGATCTGTTAATAAAGCCCTGCGCAGACATATTGACCCCTTTGTGGTGAAATTATCATATTAAGGAAAATTATCTGAGCCACTCTGTGTTTTTTTAATTACGGAACAGGGGCATGAGCTTGCTTTTGAGTCCATATTGCTCCGTTGAAACATATATTATCAACGGAAATATGGTTTGCAGAAAAGGTGTTTTCAGGCTGATTTATGTCCTGAAATCGCATTTTTTTACCTTCAGTGGATAATTGCCGTAAAAAAATGTTTTTTTAAGGTGGAAAATATTGGATTACATATTAACTTTCACCTGATTTAGGATTCCGGACCTGCAGCAGCTTTCGTTTTTTGCGGGCCAAAGCATTTGTAAAAGCATTTTCAGGAGTAGTTATGGCAACCAAGAAAAAGGCTCCTCAGATTGTAGCTTCGTCTGTTTTGGGGCGTCGTGGAGTTCCCGGGGCGAACGATAAGATCAATCATGCCATCATCGGTCTTGGAATGATGGGGCAGGGACATATTGAATATGTTCTAAATGATCCGCAGGGCAAACTGGTTGCAGTTTGTGACTGTTTCAAGTCCAGAGTCAAGTCTTCCGTGGAACGCGCAGGCAAAGATTGCAAAGGATATGCGGATTTCCGGGAGATGATTGATTCGGAGGAGATCGATGTGCTTCATGTAGTCACGCCTCCACACTGGCATGCGCTGCAGAACATTTACGGTCTGGATGCCGGATGCGATGTGTGGGCTGAGAAACCTATGACACGCACAATTGCCGAGGGAACCCACATTGCCGAGGCTGTCAGGAGAAACAACAGGGTCTTCCGTCTGAATACCTGGTTCAGAATGCACAGTAAGTTCTATGGTCTGGGAACGGAAGTGAAACCCCTTAAGAAACTTGTCCAGAGCGGAGCGCTGGGATGGCCTTTGACAGTGCGCGTAAGTGCGCATACAGGTTTTGCATGGAAAGCAAGCATGTGGACGGGCAAACTGGGACTGGCCCCTGAAAAAGTGCCGGAAGACCTGGATTATGACATGTGGCTGGGACCTGCTCCGTACAAGCCGTATACAGCTCACAGAACATCCATGTCCTTCCGCGGATACTGGGACTACGACGGCGGCGGCCTTGCGGACATGGGGCAGCATTACCTGGATCCCGTGCAGTATATCCTCGGCAAGGATGATACGAGTCCGGTCAAGATAGAGGCGATAGCGCCATGGCCCACACACCCGGATGTGGTGGGACTCTGGGGACAGGTATACATGGAATATGCTGATGGCTGCAAGATAATACTTGAATCCTGTGAATGGGGCAAGGAAGAAACAAAGGGCAAGCCCTTTATCGAAGGTCCTCTTGGAAAGGTATACAAGGATTTCAGAACCGAACCCGGATATCTGGCGGAACTGGTGAACGAACTTCCGGATCCTGAACCTCAGATAAGCGATTTCAATGTGTCGGTGCGCACACGCAAGCCTTTTGCCTTGAATGAGATGAACGGCAACAGAAGCAATATTCTTGTGCATCTTGCCAATTGCGCAATAAGGACGGGACGGCTGCTGCATTTCGATCCTGTCAACCTGTGCTTTGTTGACGATGACGGCGCGAATCAGCTGGTCAGCCAGCCTATGAGACGCCCATGGACATTAAATTGAGGAGGCACGCAAATGAGTGACAAAAAGAACATAGCGGTTACGGATGCCGATGTCAGGCGTGTTGCGGCTGCAGTTGAAAATATGGTATGGGCTGACAGGGATGAATCAAAGGCTGTCCTTGAAAAACTGGCTGCAAGAAAGTTTGCTGTAAATGTCAGATGTCTGGTGCGCATGCTGAAAAAGGAGAACGATCAGGCAACGGTGAATGCATCCTTTGCGCTGGAAGGACTGATCATGGAGGCTGGTAATCCTGATGGCAGCATATCAAGCAAGAAACTTGGCGAGGCACTTGCCGCCGCTCTTCCCGATGCCGGGGACGAGTATGCTCTTTGCCTTGTTCTCGAAGAAATACGCCGCCTTGCGGCTGGTGATGTGCTTCAGGAACTGGAACCATATCTGATGCATGCCGATCCTGTGTTTACGTACGCAGTCATGGCCGTTGAGGCTATGGTCGCATGGGTGGAACCCGAAGCCATTGTCGAAACTCTAATGACTGCTGCCGACGCAACGAAGGACAAAAAGGCGAAGATACGCCTTCATGGCGCTGCGCTTCGCATTGCTTCGCTTATGGAACCGGAGGATGTATATGAACTTCTGGACGATGTGGACGCCTTCAAGGTAGGCAGGTTGGACAGCAAATCCCAGGATGCAATAATGATGCTTGAGGAACTTTCAAGGATCCCTGGCATGCTTGATACTGATGTTGTGTGGAAGGCTCTGGACAGCAAATCGGCACTTGTAAGGGGACTTGCACAGCGGGTGATTTTCCTGGCTCTTGTGAATGGAGATTATGCGGGTGCCGAGGCATTTTATGATATTTTTGATAGATGTTCCGGTCGTCTGAGCGTGTCTTTGCTGAAGAGCATGTATATCCTCTATCTGTGTGACACATGCTGCCTTGGTGATGATATTGCTGAAAAGCTTGAAAAGGCCCTGGCAGATGGGGATATTGTGCTTAAGAAAGCGGCATTGAATCTGATATCAAAGACCAATCCCACGACTGTCGGTACGGAACAGCTTGTGGCCAGGGCCATGAAGTGCGGGAAAAAAGACAATGCGTTGAGGGTATTGTATCTTAATTGCTTTGCGGATCGGCTTGATAAATGTGCAGCTGTTTATGTGATGACTCAGCTTAAGAGTGAGGATGAGGAGGTTCGCGAGACCGCCCGCAAGGCAGCTTTTGCGCTCGGGATAGATGCAGGTACGGTTGAAATTGTTGAAGGCAACAGGTAACAGATGATTTGAATCATGATAACCAAGACAGGAACAGTACGGAATGAGAATGGCATACATTGCCGCCCGGCCACCCAGATAACAAAAAAGGTCAAGGGGTATGGCGGTGTTGTTCGCATAACGAACGGCACCGGGATGGAAGCAAGTGCTAACAGTATTCTTGCGATACTCAGACTGGGGCTGATTGTCGGGGATTCCGTGACTGTTTCCGTCGAGGGACCTGATGAAGAAAAGATGTGCGACGAGATCATGGAGATGCTGGAGAATCCATTTGAATATGCCTGAACATGCGTTTTAAGCTGCCGTGCGAGTTTTCTTCGAATATAGAAATGTGAGGTGGGCCAATGAATGGAACAATCAAACTGCCGAATGATATCAAGGGAAAGTGGATTTGGGATTCCCGTGATGGTGGAGGGGATTGCCAGAGGCTCATTTTCAGAGGCGATTTCATGCTTAAGGAAATGCCTGGCGAGGCTGAACTTTGGGTGGCGAGCAGTGCTTTCTACCAGTTGAAGATCAATGGCAGAATGTGTACGGCTGGACCCATTCCCCATACCGGAGCAAAAAAAAGTGCGTATGCAGTGAAAGTGGATGTGACGCACATGTTAGAGGTGGGAATAAACAGAATATCCGTCTGTGCGCATACGGAAAATGCAAATCTTTCCGGTATAAAGAGAGCTCCCGGTGCCTTTTGGCTTCAAATAGATGTTGATGGAAAGCCTATTGAATGGTCGGAAGGCGCAAGTTGGGCCGTAAAAGTGGCAACCGCTTATAAAAACACGGGGCTGCGTACTGCGCCATGCGATGTGTTTACAGAATGTGTTGATCTGGGAACACTTTCCGGTAACTGGAATACCACTGATGTGGACAGATTGATTTCGAGCGGCCGTAATTCCGGTACGGGCTGGCGTGCTCCTGATATTGTCCGGGAGGCTGACTCCTCTTTCTGCATACTGGAACCTTTTAACCAGAGCCCGCGCGTATCGGAGTGGCGAAGGAATCCAGATTTTATTTTTGCCGGCACCGTTTCACCTTACAGTCAGGTGTCATGGGTTTCATTCGGTGACGCATTGGGCGGCAGTGCTGTGCCTGGTACCTATATGGCTGAAACCTATGTATTCTGTGCAGAATCAGTTGAGACTGATGCCATTGTGATTTGCGATGTGCCTTATGTGCTTTTTGTAAATGATGTCAAGGTGAAAAGTCAGGCTGTTCCGCAGCTGGTATATCGTGGAGGCATGAGTTCTCTGCGTTCATCCCATCTGCAGCCTCAGGATTATGCATTGCCATACATGAAGATGTCCCTGGAAAGCGGCTGGAACAGGGTGATGCTGGTCGCCGAGTGCATTTCCGGATATGACGGTGCTACCTTTATCTGGCCGGGACTTCCGGACGGGGCGCTGGGGTTTTCTCAGAAGGGCGATCAGCCGGATGGCGGATGGAGTGTGGCAGGACCCTTGAGTGTTCCTATGGCGCTTATTTATCCTGCCATGCTTGTGGATGGTCTGGTGAAGTATCCTTTCTTCCCCAATGTGGATAAGCCCTTTGACCCCAGTGCGTTTTATTTTGCAAGGTCATACGAGGCTGAAGAGGAAGTGCCTGAGCAGTATCCGGTGACTCTGGAGACCGGAAAGTTTATCCTGACTGATTTCGGTGCCACGAGGTATGGATATCCCTATTTCAGGATGAGGGGAAATCCGGGTGATGTGGTTGATGTGGTTTGCGGTGAACATCTGCAGGAGGCTGAATTGATCGCATGTCAGCCCGGTGAGAGACGCAATGTATCTACTGTGATACTTAAAGGCGGTGTAAATGAATGGATGTGTTCTGCTCCGAGAGGGGCCAGATATATCATGATCATTGCAAGAAAGGTCACGGAGGACATATCTGTGGACTCTGTTGAAATGTGGCATGAGGCATTTGATATTCAGGATGTCAGTTCATTTTCATGTTCTCTGCCCACATTGGACGAGGTGTGGAATGTCGGCGTGACTACACTGGACGCGACACTCCAGAGAATATACATGGATTCACCTACAGGTGACCAGGCTCAGGCTCTGCCGGACTCAATGATACAATCCTGGGCGGCATATTATGTGAAAGGGCAGTATTCCATGGCCGCTCATGCGATAGAGTCATTTGCCAGAAGCCAGTTTGAGACTGGAGAATTGAATGCTGTCAGTCCCTCTTCGCTGTTTCAGGCCCTGCCTGATTATTCATTGAGCTGGCCTGTTTGGCTGCAGAGGCATTATCTGCATACCGGTGACAGGGATTTCCTGCTTAAGATGATGCCGGCACTTCATAAGTTGATGTACTATTATGACCAGATCGCAGTGTCTGCGGATGGCCCCCTCGGAGATTTGCAGGATTATATTGGGGTTTATGCCTTTATCGATTACGGGAACATGGAGCGCAGGGGGATAACGACTGCCTTGAATGGAATGTACTGCCGTGCCCTGCTGAGCGCTTCAGTTCTTTCCGAAATGGCAGGGCAGAACGATCTTGCGCCGGTATATCGTGAAAGGGCCGGAGCAGTCGCAGCCAAGGTGAGTGCTTTGCTGTGGGATGAGGAGAAAAAATTGTTCGCGGACAGTTATGTTGACGGGCAGCGTACAGAGACCTGTTCATGGCAAAGCAACGTGCTTGCAATATATGGCGGAATTGCAAAGCCGGAGCAGTATGATGATATCTGGAATCAGTTGTTCACGGATGAGGTGCCGCTTGAACTTAAAGTGGATGCGGATGCAAATAATCCCTATTTCAAATATTATGTGCTTGAGACAGCGTTTGCCATCGGCAAGTCCCGCTGGGCCTTGAGTCTGATTCATTATTACTGGGGAAGCATGGTGCATGCCGGTGCAAGTACATGGTGGGAAATGTATGATCCTTCCCATACAGTTGAATATGGCGTTGGGATTGTGAAAAGGTGCTGCGGATATGGTGTTTCACCAAATGCGTTCCTTATATCTGAACTGGTGGGAATAAGGCCTGCCGAACCTGGAATGAAAATGGTTTATTTCAATCCTATTCCCGGGGATGTGACATGGGCAAGAGGTGTAGTGCCGACGCCCAATGGCAGCATAACCGTTCATTGGAAATTGGAGGATGATGGTATATTCAATGTGAGCATTTCTGCGACATTTGATCTTGAGGTCATTCCAGTTCTTGAACCCGGTATTGCAGAACAGGCAATCTTCAATGTGTCTGAAAAGGTATCGATAATGACTTCGGACGAGGAGTGATTATAATGTTCATTAAAGTGAATTTGTTTTTGTTTTTGACTGGAATGATGTTTTTTTTGTCTGGAGCAGAGTATAAGTGCAGTTTTGAGCCTGGAGGGTGGAATGAAAAGGACTGGCAGTTTGTCAGATGTGCCCGCTGGACTTATGAAGGAAAGTGGATCCAGAAGGATGGGTACATACAGAATGTGGTTCCTGATGGAGTAAGCCAGAATGACTTGCAGGGCAAGCGGGCTGGTGAAACATATACCAGCATGGTGCTTGCGGAACCGCGCAAGGGAAGATCAAGCATATCCGCTGAAATGTCATTTGATTATAAGATGGCGCCTCTTATTGTTCTGGCCGGGCCTGTCAGCAAGGCGGAAGGCAGTTCATATCCCGTATATGGGGAACATTGGGAGATCGTGCTGTATAATGGCGGCATAAATGTGTGGCATCATGAGATAAAGAATGGAAAACAGTATTGGAGGAAAGCCGCATATGTGAATGCAAAGTTCGAAGCGGGAAAAAAATATACGCTCAATGCCAGAGTGACATTTCCAGCGAAGACACCCATGCTGGAAGTATCATGCGAAAATGTAAAGTTCGGATGCATGCTCCCAACTTTGCCTAAGGAATATTCGGTTGGCATAACCGGATGCGAAGGCATAAACAGGTTTTACAGTTTCAGCGTGAAGTGAAATTCCACAGTTGAATAATGTTTTTTTATTTGTGTAGAAAAAGTTTTTGAAATTACCTCGAAAAATGAATGTTTTGCTATTCAGGGGCTGAAAGTGTATAAATTGTGCGGTGGACATTTGTTTTTCTGCAGAATATAAAAGTATTGTGCAGTTATTGACGAAAGAACAAGGAACTGTATAGTACGGTTTCTGTTTCAGGCAGCGGATTTAAATATCTGCACTTAGAATACAGGAGATCAAACTCAATTAAAGAGGAGAAAGATATGGAAGAGAATGCCAATGAGCGTGTTTATTCAAAAAGGCATCTGTGGGCTGAACTGGATCAGGAGAACATGATAGCCTATGTGGGCATCACTGATTTTCTGGCCGAGCAGCTTGCTGAAATCGTCAGCATAGATCTGCCTACTCCCGGAGACGAAGTCGATATGGACACAATGGTAATACATTTGCACCTGAGAAACCGCATTCATCATCTTCGTCTGCCTCTGACCGGTCGTGTCATGGAAGTAAACAAGGAGGTTCTTGATAATTGCAGTCTGATCCACCTTGATTCAAATAAATACTGGCTTCTTTCCATGGAATACGATGATGAGGATGAGCTTGATCTTCTCATGGATGCTCATCAGTATTCAGAATATGTCGATTCTTTATGAATCCTGAGATAAAGGCCCGGATGACTCTTGCAGCGCTTGGCGCGTTGCTGTTTGTTTCTGCCGTAATGCAGCTTGCTGCATTTGTCAGCGAGTTGTTCGGGCTTGTTGTATATTGGACCGGTGTTGTATGCATACCCGGTTTTTTGGCTTGTGCTCTTTCCTGTGTAAAGATTTCCCTGCGGGAATGGGATCGTATTTTTCTTCCGGCCAGCCTTTATGGCTTTCTCATGCCGCTTATGTGCTGGCGTGAACGCAGTTTGTCGGACAGTGTCTATCTGCTGATCTGCTGTCTGTTTCTTGGTTTCGTGTCTTTGTGGCTTTCTGCCCAGACTTTGAATATATTGAGGTGCAATTCGCCGCACAGATGGCACAGATGGCTGCGCCATTTGATGTTGTACGGCATATTTGTTCCATTTGCAGCGTATTTAATAGTTGCATTTCTTTTAGTTAAGGGTGAAAGTAGTGCAGAGATTTTTTCTTCCGTGCTCTGGCGGGGATGGGGAGTCTTTGTCCTGGATGGACGCATAGCAAATTGTTTTCAGGTTGCCGGAATGCTGTTGGCTGCCTTGTGCTGCTTCTGCATAAAGCCGGTGTTAAAGGTTGAGGAACAGTAGGGTATTCAGGGGTATTATGTCAGTTTCTTTGATTACAGCATTGGATTTTCCGGACATGGGCAGCGCCATGGCGCTTGTAGACAGGATAGGTCCTGCCGGGGAATGGTATAAAGTAGGCAAGCAGCTTTTTACATCCTGCGGTCCGGAGATCGTGAAAGAACTTAAGGCCCGGGGCAAGAAAGTTTTTCTTGATTTGAAGTATCATGACATACCCAACACTGTTGCCCAGGCGGTGGCATCGGCTGCATCCATTGGTGCGGATATGTGCAATGTTCATGCACTTGGAGGCCCGGCAATGCTTCAGGCAGCCGCAAAATCCGCTGCGGATAATGGTATATTGATGATCGCCGTTACAGTTCTGACAAGCATGGATGCCGGCGAACTGAATGCAATCGGACTGGCTGTGTCTCCTGAAGAGCAGGTGTGCCGTCTGGCAAAACTCACCAGGGATTGCGGAGTAAAAGGTGTAGTATGTTCTCCGTTGGAACTTCCGGTTGTGCGCAGGGAATGCGGTCCGGATTTTGTCACTGTTGTTCCTGGCATACGCCCGGCCGACGCATCGACGGATGACCAGAAGCGCATTATGACTCCCGGACAGGCAGCTGCAGCCGGGGCGGACTTTATTGTCGTGGGGCGTCCTATCACGAAGGGCGCCGGTCCTGCCGCGGCAGCGGCAGCCGTTCGTGCCGAAATGGCTGC
>JAZURH010000301.1:0-2140 GCA_045606125.1 Lentisphaeria bacterium
AGCGTTATTCGAGGATCCGGAAGTATTGGTTTTGGATGAGGCTACTTCAGCGCTTGATAATGATACCGAAGCTGCAATTATGGAGTCTATTAACCGCTTGCATGGTAAGAAGACACTTGTTATTATTGCGCACAGACTTCAGACCATTGAGAAATGTGATATGGTCTTCCGTGTAGAAAACGGAAAGATTAACCGAGAGAGATAATTCGGGAGACGATTACGACTGCATATAGAACAAAACAGAGAGGATTCACACATGAAAAAATTATGGAACTGGGGATGGGGGATGTACCGCAAATATCAGGAAGGAATTGATTATCTTTTCTGGGGATGCCACTTTCGGCAATACGTAGTCGGACGTCATTTCCAGTTCTGCCAACGTTGAAAAAAGAACATCGCTCATCGGGATTTCCACCTTCTTTCGACTGCTCTTGGCTGTTTTGTGCGGCATAAATTTGATCGTGCGTAAGGACATATTGACGGACTCCCATTTCAGCAGACAAAGGTCTCCGCACCGGGCACCGGTGTATAGAGCCAGTTTGTAGAGTACTTTCATTTCCTCCTTGTGGAGCATTTGAAATGTATCCGATGTCAGCGTTGTCCAGATATTCTGCAGCTGCTCAACGGTAAATGCACAGCGTTCCTCCGGAGTATTCTGCTTTTTGCGGAATGTTTCAAACGGATTACTGTCACGGCTCATCGTTCTGAACACCCGCTTGAGAATGTCAAGTTTGCTGTTATAGGTTTTGGCGGCAATTCCGCGTTTCCATTGTTGAGCCAGAAATGCACCGGCAATATCTTCCGTCAAATCACATACCAAATGGATGTTGAACGAAGCGGCGAAATCAGCAAGTGCTTCCAATGTGGAATGGTAGTTCTTGCGGTGATGCGGTGTTATGTCCGGAGCGGAGGGATGATTAAAGAATGCCACCTCCAGTTCCGGCAATGGCACCCGGCATACATTGAGCAGCGAGCGGGTTTCTGCCACCTGCTGCAAGTATGAAAGTTTGGAGTTCACCAGAGCAACTTTCTGTTCCTCTTGCATAATGGAATTGATTTCTTCCATGGCGGCGGCTTTGGAACTTGCCTTCAAGGTTTTGGTTTTGATCTTCCCGGTTTGACAAGTCCATTGATAGACGAATTTCCCGTTGCGTTTGAACAACGAGCCGGAACCCTTGCGGCGGCGTTTTGATTTTGTGTCAGACATTGAAATTTCCTTCATAGTCTAACCATAAGCTAACACCCGCGCGATTTCCTCCTCAAAAGTCAGTTGCTCATAACCTGAAGGCCGTTGGTTCGATTCCAGCCCCCGCTACCAATGACTATTATAACCGACTGAAAAGTCGGTTTTTTTGTGCTCAAATTCCCCAACTTACACCATTTTTTGCATCTTGAAAAAAGATGGTAGCGAAGACCTGAATTCCCACATTTTTCCCACAAAATTCCCACAATGTGGGAAAAGCCCGCTACCATTTCAGAGGTGTGAAATGAATTGTTATTGTCAGGAACGAAAAGGGCGTTGGTATTTCCGGATGCGGGTTCCCAAAGAGCTGCATCCTCATCTGTCATCAGAAATTTCCTATCCGATCGGAGATCTGGACTTGAAAACAGCCCACTTCAGGTGTAAATTACTGGGGGATCGTCTCCGGAGTATATTTGAACAAGCCAGACATGGAGTTATCAGCATGGGCATTCTGAATCCTTTTGTGCGCGAAATCTGCGCAAATATCCTTTATCGCGATGCACAGCTTATGACCTCGCTGTCCACTCCTGCTTCTGAATACAGTGCTGCAATCATGCACTACCGGCGTGGCTTGAAATATAAAAATGCTGACGCTGTCCCTGAATTCATTCAACTTGCTGCCAATCAGGGCGTGACGCTCGATCCTGAAGATCCGGCAGCCTTGCCGCTGATAATGAATTATTGTCAGGGAATGATCGAAACGTGCCGCATTCTCAAAGAACGGGCAAATGGCAATATGCACAACGGCTTCGATGCGCCTGATGCCCGCGGCAACTGGTCAGCGGAACTGTCGCAGGATGATATAACTGCAGAGACCGATACGCCTCAGACTTTAGAGTTGAAAGATATTCAGGCTGATATGCAGTGCGATCTATCCGGTGTCACAGCACTGCCGGA
>JAZURH010000302.1:0-4642 GCA_045606125.1 Lentisphaeria bacterium
TCAGTACGGCGAACTGCCTGCAGGGATGTGGCAGCAAGAGACAGATATGTTGCCTGTTCAAAAGTGACATTATCGGGAATGGGTACTATAAGATTGACTGGGACGCAGGCATAGTTTGAATGCTGTGCGGCTCCGCCGCCCATGCAGGCAACCCGCATTCCCGGTTTCAATCCCTTCACATCGCCGCGGGTCTTGATGATCACGCCGGCATTGGAATATCCGAATGCAATCGGAGCCGTGTCCGGCGAAGCAGGATTCTTCCGCAAATTGCGGACTGCATTCATCTCTGTTCCCGGGCTTATAAGGGATGCATGGACTTCGACCAGAGCCTGGTTGTCCTTAAGTTCAGGGATTTCCTCCTTGATTGTCCCGACTTCCCCATTATGAAAAATTACACCGTAACTCCGTTCCATGCAGCACCTCCATAGCGCCATTAGAAAAATATAAAAAAACTGTCAACAACTGATATTTCGATGATAATTTTGAAATTGCATCGATGATATAAATATACTTCGAAAACATTAAAGTGTAAAGCCGCCAATATTTATTACATGTGCCTGATAAGTTTTACTTATGTCATTTTAAAGCATATAAAAAAGAGTTGTCTGATATTCACCAGACAACTCTTAAAAGTGGTGGTAGGACGTGGATTCGAACCACGGAAAGCATAGCTAGCAGATTTACAGTCTGCCCCGGTTGGCCACTTCGGTATCCTACCAAGATTTCTTGCAAATGTTTTCTTTCTGAAAACGAGAAATAAATTAACGCAGATTTATGATTTTGCAAATCACCTTGCCCTAAAAAATGACATTTTGTTCAAAAAAAATCATTTTAATAGAAATTCCGCTGAAAAACATCAGCAAATACTGGGAATTCATGCCGAAAAGCTTCGTTTGCCATTCAAGATGGCTTCAGCCTTTCCAAAACATTTCCAGCCATTATAGGGGCAATTTCTGCCTCTGGACGCAAAATTGTCCACATCCACTTCAAAATCCGCCTCTGGATCAATCAATGTCATATCCGCCCTTTCGCCATTATTCATTGCGCCCAGGGGCAGTTTCAACAGTTCACGGGGACCTTCAGTAAAAAGTCGAACCAGCCTGTCCAGGCTGACAAGTCCCTTGCGGTACAGTCCGGTAAGACACAATGAGACAGCTGCGTCTATTCCAACGATGCCGAAAGGCGCCTTGGTCCAGGCGGCAGCTTTTTCCTCAAGTGTATGCGGAGCGTGATCTGTTGCAATGCAGGATATTGTTCCATCGCAAATCGCCTCCACAAGTGCCATGCGGTCCGCTTCCTCACGCAGAGGCGGGGCCATCTTGGCATTTGTGCCATATTTTTCAACGGCCTCGTCCGTAAGAAGAAGATGGTGGGGCGTAGCCTCTCCCGAGACACGGATGCCCAGTTCCCTGGCGCGTCGCAGCATATCTATACTTCCTTTTGAGCTGAGGTGCTGAAGATGCACACGACAGCCTGTCTCTGCGGCCAGCATTATGTCCCTTGCAACTATAAGCTCCTCGGCAGAGCGGGGTTGTCCGGGAAGCCCAAGTCTGCGTGATACATTTCCCTCGTGCATCACACCGCCATTAGCCAGGGACTTGTCTTCGCAGTGGTCTATGACCGGTATTCCCAGACGTGCAGCCGTCTGCATTATTTTACGCATAAGTCCCGCATTCTGAGTCGTGCTGCCGTCATCTGTGAATGCTGGGACTCCAGCCGCGGCAAGAGCCTCCAGATCTGTCATTTCCAGACCATCCCGATTTTTTGTTATGCATGCGGATTGATATACCCGGACCGATGCTCCCGCCGCCCTGTTCATTATTTCGGTAATGCGTTCCGGGGTATCCATAGGCGGGGCTGTATTCGGCATTGCAAGGACCGATGTAAAACCGCCATTGGCTGCGGCAGCGGTTCCCGTACAAATATCCTCCTTGTGAAGCTGTCCGGGGTCTCGGAGATGGACATGCACATCCGTAAATCCCGGCGCAAGAATTTTGCCCTCCACATCTATTACATCCGGTGAGACCAGAGAACACGGATCAGCAAAAAGCCCATCCTTCACGCCAATGTCCCTGACTTCATCTATTCCGTTTACCGGATCGATTACCCTGGCTCCCCTGTATAATATCTCCATGGTTATGTATACTCCTCAAATTACTTGTTCCTTGTCTGCTTGGGCATCTGTACCTTTCGGGTGGATTGCTTGACCCCGCTGAAAGTCCCCATGAAATCCCTTGAAACCGCATTCTTCATACCGCTCTGAGTAAAAACAGGAACTACCTGAAGTATGCCGGGATGGACATCTGAAGCAGCACGTGCCGCCCTTATATTCAGTTTCGGCGGCGGGAAATCCAAAGCCTTCATCTCTTCAGCAAACTTGACAAGCGCAGTTATCTGGGCCGCCTGCCCGCGAAGATTAAATCCATAATCCTCAAGATTATCCCTGAAAAATCCCGTATACAACGCGGGAGACGGCAGTGCCGATGCCGCCGGCTTGTCAATAAAAGCTTGAGAATGGAACACCACCATCGGACGCACATTGCGCACCCGCTCCGAAGCAAGACCAAACTTTTCTATTTTGCGCAGCCAGGAAGCCATTGCGGTTGAAGTCCATGTACGCAAAGCAGAATAGGTGCATCCCGGCCGCGAACGCACGGCACCGTACAAATCCGGATAAAGAGGTGAAGTATCAGACATTTCTGCCGCATAGGCCAGACGCATGGCCTTCATCAGGAATGTCCTGTCAACTGTGCCCTTATGCATCAGCGCCTCTGCTATCCAAGGGGAAACAGACAGCGTCTCCAAAGGCTGCCTTTCACATTTTTCCATGATAGATTCAAGAATCCTGACTGCTTTTTCCTTATGCCGTTCTCCTATGGCAAGTGCCACGATCGCAGCATCCTCAATGGAAGCAAAAGTATCATCATCGGTAAAAAGCTTGCCGCTCGGGACAAATCTTGAATCAAGTACAAGACCGTCATTCTCCACCTGCGCGGCAAGATAATCCGCTATCCGTCCGGCAATGACATCCGGTTCCGGCCTGCCTTCCTGCCCGGTATAGTCCAGACCGCAGTCGTGCATGGCCTTCAGAGCTATTGACATAAGACCGTTGGTGCGAACTGTAGTTATGTGACGCGGTACCTGCACCGCATTTTCAGGAAGCGGTTCATTCTCACGGACGGCGAGTCCCTTTTTACCTTCACCGAAAGGAACCAGAATCCTTATTACCGGACGCATCAAAGCACATGCCGTACGGCCTGTTGCAGGATCCTTTGTGACTGCGTACAGCCTGAACAGGGCAATGGCTGTCTCAAGACACGCATCGTTCTCCTCTGTACCCTTGTATCCGGAGCTGTACCAGACGGGGAAAGGAGCATTCACCTTGCCCTCCGCCGTAATCATCTTTCCCAGACTGGCAGCGCAGGCGGATGCCATCTCAATGCAGCGTTCAGGTGAAGGAACATCATACTCCAAACGATGGCCACGATAAAGCCGGACTGCGCCGCTGCCATCGGCATAATAGCTGTCAGTCTCAAACAGACTGATGGGAAAGACCCGTGCTTCGTCCGCACTGACATTCATCCACACCTTGAGCGCACCCCAGTTATATGCTTCTGAAATGATATTGCATATCTGTCCCGTGTCCAGTGTTCTGTTGTCATTGAGCATGTAGCGTGCAGTCAGCTGTTCAGGTGTGAATGCAAACCCCATTGACGGCGGAAAGGCCATACCGCACAGACTTGTCATTGCAATATGGGAGCGCTGGATGGAGAATTCCGGTACATTTTGGACAAACTGCACCACATCCATGCGCAGCCAGTCCCACTCAGAAGGATTCTTGATGCGTTCATGCCATTCAGATGATATCGGCGTTTTATCCCTGGCGGCAGTCTCTATTCTTGATTTGGCAAGTTTCAAAGTCTCTCTGGCGAACACAGGTTCCGTTGAAAGCAGGAAATCCACTGCGGTGCGGAAGGCTGTCTGGAAATTGACGCCTGTACCGAAATATGTTCTGCCAGGCCACTTGTCTCCACCTATTGTTATGAAAACCACCCTGGGCATAGCCTCCTGAGGCGCAAGTTTTGCTATTTTATCCAGTGGCTCATTTCTTTTCAAGGCGCCCCGCAGATCAAATGCCAGTTTCTCCATTTTCTCATGTCCAAGTGCACTTGGACGCCTGACATGATCAAACCAAGCCTGGGATCTGACACACAAAGCGGCTGCACACAGCACAAAAGCAAATATATAACGCATGGCTCAACTCCATATAACTAATCCACGGACATCATAACAAATCTGAAAGTGTTATTATAATGCAAAGAAAAGAAAATTAAAGCAGATTTACATTTCTTAACACAGATATACCATAATTCTATTAAACGCATGATTTCAAGGTGCAACATCACAGCTGGCAATAAAAATTGCCAGCTTTACCACCATATTGCATTAACTACTTTCTATTCAGGCAAGCAGTTTTAAAAATTACCCATTTTGGCTGGCGATTTTTTTTACCAGTTCCTGATTGGCTCCTGTAAACGCAATAATATCTTCCATTGGCAAATTGCACTGAAGCATTTTTTTGATTATTGACTGCTCTTTTGCTTTCATGCCTTGTTCCATGCCTTGTTCCATGCCTTGTTCC
>JAZURH010000303.1:0-2136 GCA_045606125.1 Lentisphaeria bacterium
AGAACGAGCAGGATTCCCGTTTTTACGGACAGTTTGCCATGATGCCCTGCCTGGAGCCTTCCTCCCAGCAGGAAGCATACGATATGGGACGCTATGCGTTTGATTTCTCTGAAAAATACGAGACTCCCGTTCTTATGCGCCTTACAACACGTCTCTCCCATTCAAGGGCGAACATTGAGCGTAAAGATGTGATCACGGCAGAACCGGTGGCTGAAAAGGCGGGTGACCGTCGTTTTGTGCTGCTGCCGGCCATTGCCAAGAAAAATTATGAGCGTCTCTGCGCAAAGCAGGCTGATTTTATTGCCGCCAGCGAGAACAGCCCCTTCAACAGGCTGATCCCCGGCACGGACAGGAAGTACGGCATAATCGCATCCGGCATAGGCTATAATTATGTGATGGAGGCTTTTGGCGGAAAATGCCCCTATACAATACTCAAAATATCCCAGTACCCACTGCCCAAGGGACTTCTTGCAAAACTTGTGGATGGTTGCGACAATGTGATGGTCGTCGAAGAGGGTATGCCTTTTATCGAACAGCAGCTTACCGGACCTCTCGGGAACAGCAAGGTGCTGGGGCGTCTTTCCGGCGTCCTGCCCCGTGTCGGTGAATTGAATCCTTACATAGTGGCAAAGGCTTTCGGACTTGCTGTGCCTGAACTTCGCAATGTACCCGAACTTGTTAAAAACCGTCCTCCCCGTCTGTGTGACGGCTGCCCTCATATTGATTCCTACAAGGCAATAACGGAAGCCATAGCCGATAAACCCTCAGCCCGTGTATTCGGTGACATCGGTTGCTATACTCTTGGCGCTTTGCCGCCCTACATGGCTATTTCATCCTGCGTTGACATGGGAGCTTCCATTTCAATGGCAAAGGGGGCTGCGGACGCAGGCGTGGCGCCGGCTCTGGCGGTTATTGGCGATTCAACATTCACACATTCCGGCATGACCGGACTTCTCGATGCAGCATGGGAAAACTCGCCCATAACTGTGTTTATCCTTGATAACGGCACCACGGGAATGACCGGTGGTCAGAACTCCATTGCCGCCGGCAGAGTCGAAGACATTTGCGCCGGCATCGGCGTCAAGCCGGAGCATATCAGGATAATCACCCCCCTTCCCAAGAATCATGCTGAAAATGTGGCGGTGATAAAAGAGGAAATGGCTTACAGCGGACTTTCCGTCATAGTTGCCCGTCGTGAGTGCATACAGACCCTGCGTAAAAAGAAGTGACGGAAAAGGTACAACGAGGTTTCATAATTATGAAGAATGACATAATACTTGCAGGTGTCGGCGGGCAGGGAATACTTACCATAGCGGCTATCATCGGCCGTGCCGCAATGAAATTGGGACTGAATGTAAAGCAGTCCGAAGTGCATGGAATGTCCCAGAGGGGCGGAGCTGTTCTTGCTCATCTGCGCCTTTCCAGCGAACCCATCTTCTCCGATTTGATAGCAGATGGCGCGGCGGACATTATAATCGCCGTTGAACCCATGGAAGCGTTGCGCCATATTTCTGGCCTTGCTTCTGATGGTGTGATACTCGCCAACAGCAGACCTGTGAAGAACATTGGGGACTATCCAGAACCAGAAGAGGTGGTGAATGCAGTCAAGGCCATTCCGAACAGCGTAGTCATTGACGCAGACGGGATAGCCGCGGGAATCGGAAATCCCCGTGCAATGAATACAGTCATACTCGGTGCAGTATCAAGATTCATCGCCCTGGACAGCACATTGCTCCGTGATTTAATTGCGGAGAACTTTGCCCGCAAGGGTGTGGCCGTGGTCGAGATGAACCTGAAGGCATTTGATGCAGGACGCGCCGCTGCAGGAAAATAAACAGCAGAATACAGCGTTTTGATTTTTCATTGATCATGAAGACACAGACAACAGAGTCTTTCCGCCGTGTTTTCGGCAGTGAACCGGCAGTGACGGCCCGGGCGCCCGGACGCCTTGAAATACTTGGAAACCATACGGATTACAACGAAGGTACGGTTCTGAGTGCCGCCGTTGACCGCTGCATTTGCACTGCGGTTTCACCGGTTGACGGCGTGCAGTGCACAGTCTATGACGAGAATTTCGGTGAAAGCAGACAGTTCAGCATAGATGACATTTCTGCCAAGTCGGAGGCCAAGCGGTCT
>JAZURH010000304.1:0-6703 GCA_045606125.1 Lentisphaeria bacterium
CCGCTTGGCCTCCGACTTTGATGGTTTCATTGGTGCCATGGACAGTGTCCAGTTCTATGACAATGCCCTGGACAATGAGACTCTGAATGACATCTACACCGTGACCGAATCCGGCAACATGGGTGTGGCCGAATCCTACGCACAGCTTGAGGAAGTTGTGGAAGGTGTTGATGAAGTCAATGCATCCATGAGCGTGGAAGAGCTTCTTGCTCACGAACATTACGGCAATCAGCTGCTGGTGAAGTTTGCGGCCAGTGTGTCCGATGAAATGATAGAGCGTGCCCATGCAACTTTGGGTACGCGCACATTGAAGAAGTATCCTCTCACCGGCATGTATCTGATTGAAGTACCGGAAAACCTTGACATTGCCGCGGGCATTGAGAAGCTCCGCCAGATGAAGGCCATTGAGTTTGTTGAGCCCAACTATGTTGAGACAGTCTCTGTCATGCCCAATGACCCGGAACTTTCCAGGTGCTGGGGCATATATAATGAGGATTATCCCGGGATTGATGTGGGTGCTGAAGAAATGTGGAATGTTACCACTGGTTCCGGAAAGGTTGTTGTGGCTGTCATTGACTCCGGCATAAACTACAACCATGCGGATCTTGCGGACAACATGTGGGTCAACAGCAGGGAAATTGCCGGAAACGGAATTGATGATGACGGCAATGGATTTGTGGATGACGTATATGGCTATGACTTCCATGGCATTGATGAAAGTGCATCGCCTGATTCCGATCCTATGGATGAAAATGGTCATGGAACCCATGTGGCAGGCACGATCGGTGCAGTTGGCAACAACGGAAAGGGTGTTGCCGGCGTGAACTGGGATGTCAGGCTTATGGCATTGAAGGTATTCGGTGAAGGTGGAAGAACTTACAAGAGCGTTACTGTCGAGGCTATTGAGTATGCTATTGCCAATGGCGCCAATGTAATCAATATGAGCCTTGGAAGTGCCGGCTATTCAGCTGCACAGTATAAGGTCATCAAAGCTGCTCAGGCACGGAATGTGCTTGTGGTCGCTGCAGCCGGAAATGACGGAACCGACAATGACAGGTATCCCCATTATCCTTCAAACTACGAGCTGGACAATGTCATATCCGTGGCGGCCATGGACTATGACGGCGCACCCTGCTACTTCACGAATTACGGCAGGGAATCTGTGGATATTGCTGCTCCGGGCGGTGATATTTACAGCACAACAATGGACGGCAAATATGGCTATATGAGCGGTACGTCCATGGCATGTCCTCATGTGGCAGGTATGGCTGCTCTGTTGAAGGCTGCATATCCCAAGTCCACGTACAAGATGCTGCGTAAGGCTCTGCTTACCGGAGCAATGCCCGCCGATGAAGAGTGGGATGGCATGACTGTCACCGGCGGATATGCTTATCTGCCCAGAGCAAATGCTGTGATGAAGCAGTCCACCGGCGGGCGCCGCTCCGCCAACGGTCTTATTGCCGTGTTCCGCGGAAATGCTGTGTTCAACAGCAAGGCTCTTGACCTTGTTGAATCCGAACTTGGTGCTGCTGCAGCCGGTGCCTACGAGGCAGCACCCGAGGTCGGGCGCTTTGCCGCCGACTGGATAGTTCCGACTGTGGAAACAGGCAAGGGTGACTATGTTAACTTCAATGGTGACATGGATGGCGATGGAATGCCTGACTGGTACGAAGTTCAGGTCAGCCATGATCCTGCCGTCGCTGATGGCGAAGAGGATGTGGATAATGACGGGCTGACAAATTACTTCGAGTATCTTGCCGGAACATCACCCTGGAATACCAGCACAGATGGAACAAATGCCGATGCAGAACGCACTCTCACACTGGATGGCGTGGAGCTTACATACGCCGACTTGCAGAGGCTGGGTGTTCATCCCAAGGCGGAAACGAGTGGATTCGAGGGTTACGACACTGATGATGATGGAGTATCGGACATGGCCGAAAGCGGTGCTGCGAAGCCCACTGTCGGACGTGCTGATGATTCACTTACACCTTATGTGAGCCGGGTGCTCAGTATTGAAGCACCGGCTGGAAGCTATCTCTCGATTCCCAATCGTGCTGTCTATGCCATCAATGATAACTGGACAGTTGATGTATGGGTCAATGTGAATGTGAACAGTCTGGACAAGGCTGTGCTTGTCAAGCGTACCGTAGACACACTGGGAAGCCATGGTGTTCTGGTCAACTATGAGCTTGGCATAAAGAAGGATGGTGATTTCTGGAAGCCGTACGCATCCTTTGTCATGCGTGACGGAAAGAAGCGGGAATGTGTTTCACTTGCCGGCATAGCCTCTGATGTGTGGGCGCATATAGCCGCAGTATATTCCTCCGATGCGGATAGCGGAGAAGCTGAACTTGCAGTTTATATCAACGGCAAGCTCGCTGGCAGCGTGGATTGCAGCGGTATTGAGATGAGGGGCGATGAAGTCGGTCTGAGCGAAATAAGGGCAGGCGAGGGCTTTGTCGGTCAGATGGATGCATTGCGCATCTGGAATGTTGCCCAGACGAACTTCAACAACAGCAGAAGCGCAGCGGATGATGCATTGAGCGGCATAGTTCCCAACGGACTGGTGTGCAGCTTCACGTTTGATGACGGCGGCGTGACCGCTCAGAACTTTGCTGCCAGACTGGATGACTGGAAGGAAGGATGGACAAATGCCGCAGCGCTGAAAGCCGTAAACGGAACCATTGCAATGGTGGAAAGCACAACGGCACCCGTGGTGGGCGAAGAAAAGGACAGTGACGGGGACGGACTGCCTGACTGGTGGGAACAGTACTACGGGCTGGATCCCTTCGATCCTTCCGGAGAGAACGGTGCTGACGGCGACCCGGATGGGGATGGACTCAGCAACTACTTCGAGTATCTGACATGGGATACGGCATATCCTCTCAATCCCAATGATCCGCGTACCCATGGAAAGGCGGACAGCGAGGTTGACAGTGATGGAGACAAGCTGGTCAATGCCATGGAGGCACAGTACGGCACGGATCCCGGCAACATAGATACTGATGACGATAGCTGGAATGACTACTACGAAATATTCGGTACCAACAGCTATCCTGACATTGCCGAGAAGTCCGGACCTCTTGATCCTCTGGATCCGGTGGTGTGGCGCGCACTCCGTTCTGATGGAACTGCTGCTGATACAGTTGTAATACCCGAAGAGGACAGGTTGCTTGGCTGCGATGAAGGCGACGACCTTTCCAAGGACTGGACTGTGGAAGCCTGGTTCATGCCCAATGCGGCAGACGGCAATACTGGTTCAATTCTGCGCCGTAGCGGTAAGGATGCAGTCGGCGAGACATGCTACTACTTCGATCTGGGACTCGATGCAGGCAAGCCTTATATCCGGGCTACCATGAAGAACAAGTGGATACAGGATAATGAGGAAACCAATGTTATTAAGGTTTATGCTGAAAATGGCATTGAGGCACGCAAGGATGTGTGGACTCATTATGCCGCAAGCTGGGATGTGAACAGGCGCACTCTTACATTGTATGTGAACGGCACATTTGCCGGTTCCAGCTATGCACAGGGAGCACCTCTCGTTGATGGCGGCGAATCTACAACAGGCTTTGTGACGGAGGTCTTCGGCGAACTTGACGGAAAGTTCCTCAAGGGATATGTGGACGAGGTCAGGGTCTGGACCGATACGGACGAAGGACGCAGGGGACTCAGGCTTGAAAAGCAGATACGCCAGTTCATGTCATGCACTCCTGCACTCAAGACTGACGAGCCTGCAACTATTGACTATGCATCCCTGCCCACGGCATACTATCGCTTTGATGATGGCGGCAAGTATGCGGAGGACTTTGCATATTCCATCAATGAGGAAATGGGAAGCGGCTGGCAGCATTCATTGCGTGCGGCTGGCGGTGCACTTGCTGAACTTGGCGAGCGCATGGTGTCCAGCTGGATAGGTGGTGTTCAGGATAAGACCGGAGAGCACTGGAATAATGCCAAGGCATCCGAGCGTGCAATCTGTGTTAATGGCAGCGGCGAGTCCGATTTGGATCCAATTCCTGATGGTTGGCAGCAGGTCTATTGGCCGGATGCAATGAAGAAGTTCGGTGTAACACCCGGCTCAGGCTATGACTTCAACCAGAACTTCGCTCTTAACAGCGGTCTGATGCGCACTCCTGTGGACAATCCCCAGGCGTATCCCGGCGAGAACAGCAGTTTTGTGAATACAGTGACCGGCGAACTCAGAAGCAACGCCATTTCCCATGGTGGTGGCCCTGAGGATGCCTATCTCTACTTCACTGACTTGTACTTTGACAATCTGCCGGCAGGCCTTGAAGTCCTGTTGAGCTGGAGCCTCGGCGGCACACCGGGAAACACTACCGGTGCGTATGGTGTGAATGAAATTGCCATATTTGTCAATGGACATAGAGTCGGATTCTCCGGGGACTCTGAGGGACTGCCCGGCGAGGATATTGTGAACAACCTGACTTCACAGGCACTTGGACAGAAGAAATATCCAGGAAGCTTTGCCTTTATGCAGGTGAGCTCAACTGCGACTATCTCCGGTACTAATGACATATCCAAGTACATGACAACCGGACGCAACAGGATTACAATCCTTGCCAATCATACTGACTATGCCACCTCCAATGGACATCCCACCAACTACTCATTCACTGCCAAGGTGCGTGTCAATGGTGATGTTCCCAGTAACATGATAGACAACTGGCCGACCCATGTCAGGTGGTTCTGGGCACAGCAGATTCCGTGGGGCTATAGTTCTGCCATCAGTGGCAAGCTTTCCAGTGAGGAAGGCAGTTCCTACGGCACTACTTTGGGCTATGATGCCACAGTTCCCTGGCAGGAAACTGAGGAAATGAGCCATACCATCGAAGCTGACGGAACAAACAGGCCGCTGCTCTGGTTTGAAAAGAACTATGCCGTCTATCCCTGGGCATTTGACCAGGATCCTGATGGTGACGGACTTACAAACTGGACTGAGTTCCTGGCAAATACCAATCCTCTGGACAAGGACGTGAACGGTGACGGCCGTCCCGATTCGGAACTTGACTTTGACAAGGATGGATTCTTCAATTCAGTTGAGCAGGCTCTTGGTACTATGCCCAACATGGAAGACACTGATGATGACGGTCAGAATGACTACTATGAGGCAAACAACGGAGCTGATCCTCTGGATGGACAGAAGGCCTTTGAAAGGGATAACCTGGTGCTTAATCTGGATGGCAAGTATGTACTTACCATAAGCGAGCTTGCTGATGACGGCATCACTGAGGAACTTTCGAACTGGACATTGCAGACCTGGGTCAAGCTGCCTGAAGAAGGTACTCCTGCCTATGACCGCAATATTATCCTGCGCCGCACAACTGGCCGTTATACAGCAGGTGATGTTACCAACTACGAACTGGGTATAACCAAAGAAGGACTGCCTTATGCGGGATTCTCCATAATTGACGAAGGACTGACAAATGTGACAGAAGTGTTTGCAGTCATGGAGGCCGCAGATGGCTATGAACCTTTCGAAGGCGGTAAGTGGTATCAGGTGACAGCTGTGTTCAGCGCTCCGGATGCTAAGGCACAGAATGGTCGTCTTGCACTGTATGTGTTTGACCCTGAGGGCAATATGACCTCCTTTGTTCGCTACAATGTTTCCGCCAAGCCCACAACTACTGTTACAGGTATCGGCGGCGGCATTACCATAGGCGGTGATCAGTCCTGCGCTGAAAACATGGACGGAACCACCCAGCTTGACAATGCCTTTGTCGGTCAGATCGATAACCTGGCAATCTGGAACAGGGCACTTACTGACAACGAGATCAAGTCCAACTACAATGATCTGGTGTCACAGGTAGGTGAGTCAAGTGAAGTCAACTTCTACTTCCTGAAGTTTGCATCACCCAGCTATCGTGTAAATCCGTCTCTGGTTCATGCTTTCATCTTTGACGATGGTGGCAGGAGCATAGAGGATGTGGCAATCAAGAATGACTGGTACAATGGACATGCGCACGCCATCTCTGCACCAAATGTGGGAAGCTATGCAATCTATGATGTGGAGCCTGATACTGCAAATCCCAAGAAAGACGAGCAGGATAAGGAAATACGTGATGCAGATGGCAATATCGTGTACCATGACAAGGCGATAGCAGGTGTGACCAATATTCTTGTGCCTGATACAACCAGGGCTGACGAGGATACCAAGGACTCCGATGAAGACGGCATGCCCGACTGGTGGGAAATCCTCTATGGTCTGAATCCCGGTGATGCAAGCGATGCCTCCGGTGATGAGGATGAGGACGGACTCTGCAATCTCTACGAGTATCTCAGCGGAACCAATCCTCTGGTTCAGAGCACCGCAGACGGCGTTCTTGATGGTGAAGGTGATGCAGACGGTGATGGCGTGCCCAACCTTGATGAGCAGGATATGCTTACAAGACCGGATATGGCTGACACGGATGACGACGGCGCCGATGATGGCTTGGAAACAGGTTATCTTCCTGATACAGACTATATCTACATCAGCTCGCCGATACAGTCTATGCAGCAGCCGAACGAGGATTACACGGATGTGGCAACTACAGCTGAAACCGCCAGGATACTGCGCCTTGACGGTACAAACAGCATGACTGTAAAGGATAATCCCGGACACAGCGGCAATACCATGACCATTATGTTCTGGTTCCGTGCCGGAATGCAGAATGGCGGCAACATGGATTACACGGCT
>JAZURH010000305.1:0-4278 GCA_045606125.1 Lentisphaeria bacterium
AACCGGGGCAAACCAACGGCTCCCGACACCATGTGTGTCTGCGGAGCCCTGGCAATCACAAAAAACAATACGATAAAACCGACCTGCCTGATACTACGGTTCTATTCTGTCTTGAAGCATTTTACTTGCTATTGGCAGGAATCATCCCCACATGCCCATCAACATACAACACAATGCCATGCTTTACACACATGGCTGCGGGAATTTCTGCCGGTTTATCAAAGTAAGTGCATTTTTTTCCAGTCACACCCGGGAAAAAATCATATTTTACTGAGGCTTCCGGGCATTCCATAACATTTTTGTCAGCTATATGCGAAAGCACCATATCAAAGGACGAAGGCATGACTCCATATACATCACAATGCATTCGCATGAACAATCCAATCATTTTCAAGTTATTTTCACACCGTATGGCCTTTTCCCGAGACTTTGCAAAAGGATTGCTGCAGCCTACCCAGACAACCATAACACAAAACACCACGCTAACTATTTTCATTCTCTTGCCATCCCGTCAATTACCCTAATATCCACGACAAGAAACACTTATTCTTCCGTAAACAACCATTTTTAAACTATTGTCGATTGTTTACGGCTTTCTTTCTGAAGCAAGAGAAAATACTTATAATGGTCGATTGAAAAAGTAAATGCACGTTTGGAACAAGTAAATGCACATCGAACGGGAAAGCGTGCATTTAGTCTGCCAAATCCGTGCGTTTAGTTTGTCAATCGACCCATGCAATATAACCAGCCTCAAATGCCTGCATATTCAGAGGGATCGCACCCATACAGCCATGCTTCCGCCGCCTCTATTCTGCCACAATGCGTATGGAATTGCCTTAAAACGGACCGGCGTCGTAAGCGGTTCCGAGACAGTATATAGCGCTTCATCGTCTGCAAAATATTCCCGGACTCCGCAGCCTTCTATCGCAACAGTTCCGGGCGGCAGACCATTCACATCCGATGCAAGACTCATTCCGGCTGAAATATCAATTTTTGTTTCACGGACCGGTGTTTCCTGATCTATCTGCTCCAGGGCATAGACAAGGGGTCCCCGTTTCAAAGCAACCCTGCCGTTATTGCATGTAACTCTTGTATTGGAGCGCATCACGGATATCGGCATATCCAGATGCAATTCGACCACATCTCCTTCATTCCACCTGCGTTCAATAAGATATCCGGCGGACTCACCATTCACCGCAACGGAATATCCTGCGCACCATGCAGGAATGCGGATTCTCAGACTGTAATCGCCCGCTGTTTCCATTATGATGCGCACATCACCATTATAAGGATAATTTCCCTCTACCCGGCAGGATACTTTTCTTCCATCCTTCATCATCAAATCAGCATGGCATGCCGCAGGTATATTCATGGCTATTTCATTATCACCTGCCGACCACAGGAATGTCCCCAGCTGGGGAATAAAACGGGCAAAGCTTGTGGGACAACATGAGCAGCCGAACCATGGTTTGCGCTCCTTTGCTCCGGAATTATACATCTGCAGATTATCATCCACTTCAAGATAATTGGTATAGAAATATGAATCCCCTTTCAGGCTTATTCCTGAAAGCACTCCGTTATACAATGCAGTTTCAACGACTTCCATATATTTGTTTTCGCCTGTTATGTTGAACATGCGCAGGGCAAACTGTGCAAGTCCCATAGTGGCGCAGCTTTCAGCATACATCATTGAACCGTTTGTCAAATCGTATGGGATAGTAAAAAGTTCCCCCTGGAAGCAGGAACCTATACCGCCGGTTATGTACATTTTGCCGCTGCGTATGGAATCAAACAAACGTTCGCAAGCGGCCAGGAGTCCCGAATCATTTTCCTCGTCCGCCACATCAGCCATTCCCGCATAAAGATACACAGCCCTTACAGCATGTCCTGTTGCCGTTTCCTGTTCCCTTACAGGCTTGTGAGCCTGCAGACTGCTCCATGCAGCCCCTGTCCTCCCATGCTGAATATCAAACACATTTGGCGCCGTACCGCGGTCATTTACAAAATAGGAAGCCAGCTTCAGGTAACGTTCATTGCCCGTGGCACGGTAAAGTTTGACCAGAGCAAGTTCTATCTCTTCGTGGCCGGGCCATCCGCGCCGTTTTCCGTCTTCCATACCGAAAACGGAATCAATGTAGTCGGCATATCGGCACAGGCAATCCAGAAGACGGCGCTTGCCCAGGCATTCATATCCGGCAACAGCAGCCTCCATAAGATGCCCGGCGCAATACAATTCATGTGCCCAGGAAAGACGCTGCCAACGCTGTTCCTGCTCAAACTGCGTGAAATAAGTATTGATATAACCATCTTTCTGCTGTGCTGAACAGATCAACTCCACCCATTCATCATAGACCCTTTCCAATTCCGGATCGGGATGCAAAACAAGACTGTATGCCATCCCCTCAAGCACTTTGGCGGTATCGGAATCCCAGTAAATATGGGGCTTTTTTTCATTTCCTTCCTGCCAGTTCAGGCGGAACGCATCCAATCTTCCTGTCTCCACTATCTTTTCCATATTTGCCGGAACAGTTCTTTCTATGCATGTCCTGACCCTGGCGGCAAACACCGGATCCTGCACACGGATATCAGACAATGACGGACGGTTATATTTTCTCATGCAGCCTCTCCCTGAAAATGACATTTGACAAATACATCACAACTGCGGCACATGCTAAGATTGAGCCGTTTTTTTTTCACGTTTAAAATACCAGTTTGTCTTTTTCCTGCAAGATAGTAGATTTAACAAAAAAAGAGGATTATTCCGACTTTTGGAGTCATTAAATGTTCAAAACCGGTTTTCATTTTATCAATGGTGGAAAGTTCATATCCAGGGGAAGCGGCCGTCACGCTGTACGCATAATAAACACAATAGAGTTGATTTATGTGCTCGGTGGCACATTGGACATGTTTGAAGATGACAGGGAATACCACCTGAAAAAAGGTGATTTTCTCTATCTGCTTCCGGGCAGAAAACACGGCGGGCTTACCCCATATCCACCCAATCTTTCTTTTTTCTGGGGGCACTTCACCGGAAACAGCAAACTGCTGAACTCCTGCCCCAGGACCGGACATATTCACCGCACAGCCGCCATGGGTGACTATATTTCCATGCTTCTGACTGAACAGACCAGGGACGGAGACCAATTAAGCAGTGATCTGCTGCTGGCTCTGCTGATAAATGAAACCCGACGAACTGCAGAAGACTATTCCGTCCCGGACACAACTCTTGCAAGCGTGGCGGAACAGGCCATCAAACTTCATTTTACAGAAAACATTTCAACTTGCACCATAGCTGCAGAGTTAAAATGCAATCCGGACTATCTGGGACGCATATTCCGCCGGCAGTTCGGATGCACGCTTACAGAATACCTGAACCGAATGAGGCTGCGTCATGCAGCTTCGCTTCTTGCATCAGGTTATTCCAGCATAAAGGAGGCAGCCTACGACAGCGGATTTTCTGACCTGTCATATTTCAGAAGACGCTTTCTGCAGGAATATTCCATGCGTCCTTCGGAGTACAGAAAACAGCGCCTTACAGCACACATAAATACACAGTAAGCAATAGAGCTGAAATAATAAAGAATGATGATAACTGAATTTACGGCTTTTTCATCGCTTCCTTCCCTGCCGCTCTGAAAATATTGATAAATCAGCTGTATTTCAAAATTATCATATTTATTGACAAAACATAAAACATGCTTAAATTTCCAAAGTTTTGTTTTCATTATAAACAGAAAGCAGTTTTATTCCAATAAAAGATAAATCCGTTCTTGAAAAAGGAGAAAATTAATGTCGATCAAAACATTTGCCCTTGCAGCATTTATGATGGCAGCAGCAGTCTTTGCTGCAGAAAACAAGAATGCAGCCAAACAGTCCGATGAAAGACTTATCAAACTGGGAGACACCAAGGCAGCCTTTGCCGATACTATCAAAAGAAGACAAATCCTCGTGAACTACATCAACCAGGAACAAGCCAAACTGAGCAAAGTGGACGAAAAAACCAAAAAGACTATTGAAAGCAATTTGAGCGCTGCCAGGCAGAATCTGTCTCTTCTGGGAGTGTATATGGATGTGGTATTCGGCATCGGAAACCGCAGGGAATATATGTATGTTCCGAAGACAGATATGATATCCCTCAAAGTCGGCACCTCCAAAGACGCATTTGCCCGCACTGTCAACAGAAAGAACGCCATTGCCACCATAATCGCTGACCGTAAAAAGGCTCTGGAAAACGAAAAGGACAGCAAGAAGGCAGAAGCGCTCAAGGCACAGCTGAGC
>JAZURH010000306.1:0-5021 GCA_045606125.1 Lentisphaeria bacterium
CTTCGATCAGGCAATACTGTGCATATCTCTGGACACAATCCGGAACATCTAAGAAAAATCCTGCTTGACAAAAAAAATGGAGTCATATTGCTCATCAGCCATATAGGATGCTGGATGGCTGCACTGACATACATGAAAATGTTCAATAGAAATGTAAACTTGCTTATTCAGAAAAATACCAATCCGCATATAGCGGAAATGTTTAAAGGCGATATGTTCAACATAATAGACAACAACAGTCAATTTGGTGGACTTCTGGATTGTCTGAATGCAATACAAAAAGGGGAGATTGTTTGCATAATGGGAGACAGAACACCATATCCGGATGAAAGCTCAATAGAAATGGAACTGACTAACAGAAAGATCTCAATTCCGGAATCACCTTGGTATCTGGCGGCAAAAACAGCATGTCCCATAGTTCCAATGTTTACCATGATGACAAAAAAACCTTTCGGCATAATCTTTCATTTCGCCGATCCAATTATAATTCCATGCGATCCCAAAAAGAAGCCATCACAGGACTTTTTTTCTCCTTTCATAAAAAACTATGCGGCAAATCTGGAAAAACTCAGTCAGGAATATCCATATCAGATATTTCATTACAACACTGACCAGATACAAAAATAATCAGAGGTAATTTCAAAAATAGCGCGAAATGCACAATGAAATAAGCATTGAATACAAGACAACTGCCGAAGCCACACTTTCATGCGGCAAAAAGTGCTGTAAATGCCAATGAGTTCATGCCGGTGCGTATTTCGATGAGAGTTTTGAAATTACATCGTCACACCCAGAAAATCATTCAAAGGACAAAACAAAAATGGACGATTCAACAACAAAGTTCAGACAGGATTTCAAGGAAAAACTAATAGACTGGCTTGCACTTGAGGACAAAACACCGGAAGACATTATTGACGACGAACCGCTTTTCGGTACAGGTCTTGGACTTGATTCGCTTGATGCAGTCGAAATAGTGATCGCATTGAAAAGAGAATACGGAATACAGCAGAATGAAGTAGAAAACAAAAGGGAAATATTCATGACTTTCTCGACCCTGGCAGATTTCGTTCAGGCAAACAGGAAAAATTGAAATCATGAAAAGTTCTACTCCGATACTGGGAATGGGAGTGGTTTCGGCACTAGGTAAAAATTGTGACGAAACACGCACTAACCTATACTCAAGTTCACCGGCACTGCCGCGGGCAGCAAGTAAAATACAAACAGAACTGCAGCTTCCTGTATTTGAACTTGAGACACTGCCGTTCATTCATGAAGCGCCGGGTGGATTTGCCATGGATATGCTTCTGCACGCTTTGGATGAAGCATTATCCAGGGCAGACATTTCCATGAATGAACTGCGAAAAGCCAGGGTCGGCGTAGTTATTGGAACAACAGTTCTATGCCAATTAAACAATATCCCTTTCTATGCCGACCTAAGAAGAGGCACTCTGCCTGACGCAAAGCCGTTTATCGACTATCTAGACGGAAACCCGGCCGAATACATCAGACGGCACCTTAAACTCCATGGTCCGGCAGTAACTGTATCAAATGCCTGTTCTTCCGGGACAGACGCAATAGGAATTGCAAGACTGTGGCTGACCCAGGGAAAATGCGATTATGCAATAGCAGGCGGTACTGACGAAATCAACAAAGTACCTTTTGATGGTTTCAATGCACTTGGAGTTTGTTCAAAAGAGCCATGCAGGCCCTTTGATGCAAAACGGTCCGGATTGAATCTCGGTGAGGCAGCGGGAGTTCTAATCATGGCACAGAACAAAATAAATAAATCACCCGGAATTGCCGTTGCCGGATTCGGCAAGGCATCTGATGCATTTCATATTACGCAGCCGTCTCAGGATGGCAGAGGTCTGAAAGAAGCTATACTTATGGCACTGCGTGATGCAGGCGGAATAAATCCTGGAGAAATGGATTTTATAAATGCCCACGGAACAGGAACCTTGGCAAACGATCAGGTGGAAGCCATGGTCTTCTCCCAAATTATGCCTAATGTACCGTTCATTTCTACAAAATCACTAACAGGACACACACTGGGCGCAGCCGGAGCAATAGAAGCTATTTTTTCAGCTATCATGCTGGAGGAAAGACGCGTCCCCGGAAGCACACGCTTTGAAACACTTCCGGAGAATATGCAAAGCGCTCCATTGACAACGGAAATCAAACTGGACAATCCCGGGTTCGCCTTGTCCACCTCTCTTGCATTCGGCGGCTCAAATTCAGCATTGATACTATCGGCAGACCAAGCATGAACCATATTTTAAAATCAAAAACATTCGACATCTTCAACGAAGATGAAATCAGGGAAATCAAAAAGAAATGCGGTCTGCGGCGCGCCGACCGTTTTACAGTAATTGCCGTTACAGCTGTAAAATTAACTGAAAAGGAATATTTTCCGAATGGTCTGCCAGAAAATGCAGCAATAGTGACAACTTCATCCTTCGGTCCTCACAGGACTGTATTCTCAACACTTGATGACATACTTGACTACCCTGAAGATCAAATACTTCCTACTGGATTTTCACATTCAGTGCATAATGCAATGACTTCTTATCTCTGCACTGTTCTCGGAGTGCATGGTCCGGCAATGGCCATTACCAACTTTGAAGACCCTGTCGAGGAAGCTCTGCAGATAGCCGGGACCCTTATCGATTCTGAAATGGCGCCATGCGTTCTGGTTGTCGCCGTCGAGGAAAGGGGACTGCTTACTGAATCGGCGGTAAAATTGGTTCCGGAACGTTTTCCCGGGGAACCCAAAGAGACTGTTTCTGTATTTCTTATGGAGAAAAAAGCATAAGAACGATTTCCGACGATACATGGCAGTAAACAGATAAACTTAACAGGAGACAACAATTATGCCTTCGGCTCTTATAATTGGTGGATGCAGGGGAATAGGCAGGGCAATAGCACAGAGACTGGCCGCTGACGGATTCGATATTATTGCAACATGCAGAAACAAAGGTGAAGATTCCAACATGACAGAAAAAATGGTGACGCAACACCAGAGAAACTTCACTTTGCTGACACTCGATGTAACAAACCAGCAGCAGGCAATAAGCGCTTTGCAGCCATATACTGAGGGAGAAATGCTTCCGGATATAATAGTGTACAATGCTGGAATTGCTGAAGATAATATTTTCGCCTTCATGACAAATGAACAGTGGTTCAGGGTAATTGACACTAATCTTAACGGATTTTATAATACAGTGCAGCCTTTCATATTCGGCCTTCTGGCACGCAAAAAAGGAAGAATCATAATAATAAGTTCAGCTTCAGGACAGGCTGGACAGGCTGGACAGGTCAATTACTCTGCTTCAAAATCAGCACTCATTGGAGCTGCAAAGGCTCTTGCCAGAGAAATTGGCAAAAAAAACATCTTGGTAAATGTAGTAGCACCAGGAGTGATTGACACTGACATGACACAAGACTTACCAAAAGACCATGTACTTCCCCTTATTCCGTTAAAGCGTTATGGCACCGTAGAAGATGTTGCCGGAACAGTATCATTCCTGGCGGGGCCGGATGCCGCCTATATTCATGGACAGGTCATAGCGGTAAACGGTGGACTCATTATATGAGACAGGCTTTCAACACAGCAAATTAAAAAAATAGATCAACAAAATATCAATGACTTTAGAAAAGACATATTCCATAGTAGTTGGATCCGGCATTTCAGGTCTTACGGCTGCCCTGCTCCTTGCAAAGCAGGGGCACCATGTGGTAATCGTGGAAAAAATGCCAGTACCCGGGGGACTGCTGAACCGTTTCAAAAGAAAAAATATACTATTTGATACCGGATTCCACTTCACTGGAGGCTTTGAGCATATTTTTCCGGAATTGCTTCAGAAACTGGGAATATATGAAGATATTGTACCCAAAAAGTTGAAAGTCTCTATTTTCCTCGGAGAGACAAAACGCCATTTCAACCTCCCCAACACCAATTGCAATGACCTGATAAATTACTGGATCAGTAAGTTCCCGAACTTCAAAGAAGAAATAAGACAATACTACACAGCTGTTGCCGAATGTGTTGAAAATACCCCTGTAATCGACCTGAACAACGCCAGGGACTTTTACCCACTGAAAATACTGACTGCATACGATTCATTTACCGTAGACAACTTTCTGGACCATTTAAAAATTACGGATAATGAACTGAGAACTGTACTGACGGCAATGGCCATATGTCATGGGACTCCACCATCAGAAGCACCTTTTCCATATCATGCCAGATGCACATTCAATCTTGATGATCAAATAGTGGCAATCGAAAAGGGAGGAAGTGCTTTCATAAATGCAATGATAAGAGAGCTGAAGCTCTGCAATGCTTCAATTATGACTTCCACAACCATACAGCACCTGCAATTTGACGAAAACTGCAAATGCACTGCAGCCGCAATGTCAAACGGCATCACCTTGCCGGTTAATAAAATTGTATTTACGACTGCTCCGGAAGCATTCCGGCATTTACTGCCGCCGGAACTGCTTTCGGCTAACATCAGAAGAAAAATCAACAGGCTGATACCAACATGTTCCTTCTTCTCTGTTTACGGAATATTGGACAGCAATATTTCATCCCATGATAATTTTACAATTTTTTTCAAAGAAAATAATGTTAATTCTTCTCTGCTTCCAAATAGAAAAAATTACGGCGTAGGGATGGTAACAAACAAAGACAAAGACAATGACAATGAACAAACCACTTTTACCGCATTCAAAACATGTTTTTCAGATGATATTTATAAAATAACAGGCTTGAAGCCAGATGAACTTTACAATAATGCAGAAACATACAGACACTTCAAACAGGAAGTGACTGCTGCAGTTATCAACGATGTTTATACTGTATTTCCAGAATACAGGGGACATCTTAAAATACTGGATTCTGCAAGTCCACTGACTTGCAGAAGATACTGTCCCCCGGTAGGTTCTGCATACGGAACACGACAGCTCATAGCCCAATCCAGATTACCGACTACCCTCGAAGTCGGATCTAGCCATGTCGT
>JAZURH010000307.1:0-7636 GCA_045606125.1 Lentisphaeria bacterium
ATGAAAGTACCGAACTCCGGTGTCCAGAACAGGTTAAGTCCCTGCATAGTCATCCATGTGCTTGAAGGTGAGCCGAAATACAGGCTGTTTCCTTCCAGCTTAGTGCCGTATGGTGGGAACGGTCCCTTTAAATTGCGCATGTGGCGGCTTCTCCAGCTTGGATTTCCAGTATAGAAATACCCGTAGTAGGCAGGAGTCCTTCTGGCTACAAAATTATTATTGAAATTGCGCTCGAAATTATCTGACTTTTCAATTGGGAGTTTGGCATTCTCAATGGGCTTTCCGCACCTGAAGAAGGAATTGTACCACATGGGAATCCATGAAGCCAGTGAGTACTTTGTCACATTCTTTCCGGCCTCCTCGCACCACTTTACCATATCCTCCGGCGGAGGCGCAGCCTTCGCATAGGCGTTGAAACTCTCAAGGGCCTCAGCCTTCGTATGGGGTTTCCCCTTGAAAGTAACTGCGGCCTCTTCCATACGGTCGGCAAGAAGACCCACACCGCCGCCGTACTGACAGTCAAGCCAGGTTCCCAATGTGCGGTGAGCAAATCCGTTGCAGGAATACAGTGTGCCGTCCGGCTCTCTGGCAACACTGTGATTCATGAAATCATACACGCGGCGGAGCATAGGAAGAACCTTAGTATCCCCTGAAAACATAGAAGCAAATGCAAGCAGCCCGGTTGATATGCCGATGTATGTTCCATCCGGACCGTATGCCTCCATAAGATATCCGGTCTTCATGGACTCACTGAAATCAGGATTTGCCACATCATCAAGATAGTCCCGCACAATATCCAGGTACTGTCCATCCTTGGTCAGCATATACATAGCATAGCATTTCAACGGCCAGTGCAAAGACTGGTTTTCACAGGCAAGTCGGACATTTCCCAGACGCCTGACCGGCAATTCAAGTGCCGCGGCCCACATGTCCAGCAGCTTCCTGTCCGCCAGAGGTTCCATCAGTGCGGCAGCAATATAGTCCGGATAAAGTGCCATTCCCTCCCAGCCGGTCCATTCAGTGCCGCCGCAGTAAGGCCCCTGTTCCGGGTCATCAAACATAAGGCCTGATTCGGCAAGATGCACCCATGTCCTGAAGAAATAGAGGAAAATCCTGTTCATGATGGCTCTATTGCCGTAATATGGGTTGTAAGGTCTGTCCAGAGTATACAGAAGCACCAGATTGTTTATATTTGTGTGTGCTTCGCCGAAGGACTTGCTTTCCGGGTCTATGTCCTGGGCAAGGAAAAGATGTTCGGCGTAGGCGAAAGCAGGATACAAATCCATATCACGTTCATCCGCCAGCCATTCAGCCCGGTATTTTTCCATAGGAACGAACTCCACTTCAAGATCGCTCTTCTTAAGGGACTTCATCCACTGGTACATGCGCTTCTGGAAATCATGGGCAAATACCCTTCCGTCTCCGGTCTTCACAGCACTTCCGCCTATTCTGCGGGCGGTTTCCCCATCCACGCAGAATATGACCGGGAATCCGTCCGCCGTCATATAGCCTTTGTCGCTGCCTTCAAGCTGAATCCTGTAAGTCTTTCCGTTTTCCAGTGTGAGGACCTTGCTGTTGTCAGGCCCCATATCAAGGATCTTTTTTCCCTTTTCGTCAAATATCCTTACAGTCTTTCCTTCCGTAGACACCGTCTTTTCCACTGTTCCGAAATCCGTCAGAAAGTTGGAATTTCCATAGGTATCATCCTTAGCTCCCAGGATTTCATGCACATCGCATTTTGTAATGAACTTTCCCTGTTCGTCATAGAGTTCTGTCTGTATTCCTCTGGAGGCTATATGCAGTTTATTCAGTTTGCGCGGTCTGTATGAATATGATTTGGGTGGAACAGGAAGGACTTTCGGCGGTTCGGCAACATAAATATATGAATCCGCGATCCTCGGCAGGTCTTCCGTAAGTATGCGGCTGCGTGTGAACATGACACCGCCCTTCAGTGCCGGGACTGTATCAACAGCAATTGAAAGATTGCAGTTGGATGCCAGAGCGCTTCTTACCTGCCATACTCCGGCCGGCGCGTCAGGCCAGTAATAACTGTATTTCTTTTTCAAATCCTTACCGAGAAGCTGGTATTCACGCACCACAGGCCGTTCAGCAGGATTGTAAATGGAAAACATAACAGAAGGAGATGTCTTAAGGGGAGGATTATTGCGGTAACCAGCCTTGAACTTGCAGATTTCAACATCAAGATTGAGAGGTCCGCCTTCATGTACAAGATACATTACAGTTCCGTCAGAATGGAAAGGCCCCATGCGCCCGGCTGCGGCATAACCAACCACGCTAATAACAAGGACCATAAATAACAACTTGGCCTTTTCAAACATACTGTGCTCCTCTTTCATCAGTAAAAAACAACCTTGTAATTAAAACACCCGTTTATTGCATTATTTTAATTATTTTTTGACAATGCACAATGGAAGAAGTATTGTATTGATTATACAAATGTTAGTTTTTAAGTAAAATAAAATATGACCGATAACATCAGCATCCTTAAACTCAAATTGGAAAATGCCGCAAAACATGAATACGGCGGCATCAGATTTTCCATGCCGGTACGCACATCAAGAGAAAAAATCCCTACTAACAGGATAATATTAATCGAAAACGGAACACCCTCAATACAGATAGGAAACGGCAATGAAGTGCAAGATATTCCGGTTCCGGAGGGGCATGTGATCTTTGCAAACAGGCATTCCCTCTCAGGCGTAGCCAGGGATACTGAACTGTGCCGCACATTCGGAGTATGTTTCATGCCAAAGCAGATCAAAATAGTATCATACACATTTCACGGCGCAGAACGGAGAGTTCTGGTAGCATATCATCTGCTCAATGCCGCCATGCCCCAGGCAGGAATAAACATACTTGAGGCATTGGAGAAACTGTCAGCCATGCCGGGACATGAAAAGTGCGCAATGCACCTGGTAAGAGCGCTGTTTCAAATGACACTGGAAATATGGAATCAGAATGAAAATGATATAAATATCGGCAAATCAGAACATAACTGGAGAAAAATATGCTCATACCTGGAAGAGCATCTTTCCGAGGACCTGTCACGCCGGAATATTGCCGCGCTGTTCAAAATGAACCAGTCATACTTGAGCACGCTATGCCACAGATTCACAGGAAAGACATTCAATGAATCCATAAGGGACATGAGGCTCTCAAAAAGCCTGCTGCTGCTGGAATTGAACATGTCTTTAGACGAAATATCCGAAATATGCGGATTCAGATACACAAACTACTTCATAAGAAAATTCAAGGAAAAATACGGCATATCCCCCGGAAAATTCCGCATAAGAAAATATTCCGGGGAAAAAGGCAAAAATACAGATGGGGATGCAATATCATGAAAATAGAATGCGTTTATCTGCAGAACCTGAATGATATTCCCAGAAAAGGGCTTTTCCCGTTCAGGGTCAATATGATATATTTCTGCAATTCCTATTCGGACAGCATCTCCCACATGGCCACACCGGAAAATACATTTGAAATATCGCTCAGGCTTGATTCAGGAGACCAGATATGCCGGGATGAAATAAATGGTGTCCAGATAGAAACCACATTTCCTAATGTAGCATGGAAAAAGCCCGGAGGCAGACATGTGCTGCACAATAATTTTCCAAGAAGCACATTCTCATTCTCCTATCCGGTAAATTGCATAAAAGGACTAAAGGAACTTGACCTCATCCCGGACATGGACTGCATGCCTTTCCATTTGACCAAAGAAATAAATAAACTTATAAACCAGATCAAAACACAAAGCTGCAACCTTTATTCTCCGGGAATGATCGACATGCTGGACTGGACATGCTTCAAGCTGATAGGCGAACTCCGGCAGGATTGCAATTCCTCACAACAGGAAAATGACATGGAAACCAAAATAAAAAATATTTCCATGTGGTTTAAAATCCATTATAACGAAAACTTCGACATGGAGGAAATAATACAGTACAATGGTTTCTCCAGAACATCTTTTTTCAGATGCTGGAGAAATGTATTCAATGTATCACCACTTCAATATGTGCTTGACATCAAACTGCACACGGCGGCGGAACTGCTTAAAACAACTAATCTCCCCATAGGAAAAATCATGGAGGAGATCAATTTTTCAGGCGCAACGGCATTCTACAGGCGCTTCACAGAAAAATACGGCATGTCTCCCGGTGATTTCAGGGAAAAGGCAGGTCTATGGCCGGAAGATCATTCGTGAAGAACAAAACCCTGTTCAACAAGCCTGTCCTGAAGAAGTTTTACATCAAGCCCGGGTACTTCGACTCCCCTGTCAATTGAAAGAGATGCGGCCATGCCTGCAACCTGCCCTGTCATTGCAGCAGAGGGTATGACCCTGGTAACCTCCCAGGCACCGCCTGCAGACGATACACAGCGTCCGGCGCACAGAAGCCCGCCGGTACCTTCAGCCGGATACATAGCACGGAACGGAACCTCCCAGACCTTTCCCGGACACCTCCAATCACCAAGAAGACCGACTGAATCCACAAACTTCTCCCCCTGATGCCCGTCCTCAAGTACAATATCCCCTTTTATGCAGCGGATCTTTCTGAACTGAGGCATTGCAGGCAATTTAACAGGAAAACATTGATTTCTATCCGCACCCTCATATCTTTTTCTTAGTATTCTGTGACTTTCAAGAACAAATCTTGACAATTTGGCTCCATCAATGCCGTTAAAAACGCATTTTTTCATGAGTTCATCATCACTCATGCCATCGTAGTACTTGCGCCGTGTATCTTCATTTATCAAAATCTGACTTTTTTCATCAAAAGTATTCATGGTGAAATTATAGATCGACAAATCATCCCCTATGCTGCCGCCGGAACCGCCATGCTCCATCGCCCAGACAGTCATGTAATTATCCTCTTCCAGACATGAAAAACCGGCTCTTCTGCCTACGACACAAGTTCCTGACGCATCAATAAAGCATCCCGCTTCCATACGCCCGAATCCACTTTCATTCACAACTGTTATTCCATTCACTCTTCTGCCGGAGAGCTCCGTGTCGCATACACGGGTATCATACCAGATATCGACACCTGCGTCAACAAGCAGTTTTTCCATTGTCAGCATAAACGAAGCAGGTGAAAATGAGCATCTGAAACGCCTCGGTTCTGGCGCATCCTTCTCCGTTTTCCAACCGGGCGGTACCTCTCCCGGACCGAGAAGCATGCTGTTATGAAGAAGTTCTTCGGCAATGCCGAAAGTCACCTGTCTGCCGTTTCCGTCACAAAGAGGCAGGTATATATATATAAGCCCCGCTGTTGCAAGCCCACCGAGAAATACGCACTTTTCAATAAGGGCCGTCTTTTTTCCACAGCGTGCCGCCTGCAATGCTGCGGCACAGCCGGCTATTCCACCGCCAACAACAACTACATCAAACTTTTTATTGAAATCCATTTTCATTTTTCAACTTTCAACTCAAACATCCCAAGAGGCAGTCCAACTTCATTGACAACATTGCCTTCCCTGCTTTCCGAATACAGATAGCGCACTGAAACAGGTTCCGGAACCTTGTCACTGGAAACAAGAATATTTGCGCCAAGACTTTCAGCTTTGGCGGCATAATATCTGCCATCCTTTCCAGCAAGACTGAAATTGCGCATTTCACCACTGTCAACGGCATGCCATTCCGTAACATTGGCAAAAGACAATTTCACGGCAGCGCCTTCCCTTTCACCTCTGGTCACGACTGGTGAATCAGCCTTTATATCCATCCCATAGGAATGACGCAAAGCAAGAAGCGCAAGCCTGACGCCGACCGGTTCCTTATACGCAGGATGAATATTTTCCAGATCACCCACATCATTGATTATGGCAATGGCCACCTTGTCATTCCTTGCTGCAAACTCTTGCTGTGCCAGAGAAATCTTCACATGATTCCTCCCCGGTTTGCCACCACGCCTCAACGGTGCAAGCTGCACAAGATAAAAAGGCATGTTATCGTGTCGGAACGCCTTACACAATCCTTCATACAGCGCCTGCAGCTTTTCAAGGTAAGATTCTGCAGGATCATACCATACATTTGAGCAGCCCTGATACCAGATGACGCCCCTGATGTTCAAAGGAGTCATGGGATGAATGCAGGCGTTGTACATCACATGGGGCTTGTTCTCCTTCCACTCCCGGGGAGACTTGCCGTTTCCCTTCGCACTGTACTGCGCCACTATTCCCTTCTCAAGTTCAGGATAATTCCTCCATGATCCGGGCGGCGTCCAGGGCTCTATCATGGTGCCGCCGTAACTTGCACACAGCAATCCTATCGGCACCTGCCGATTCAAATACAATTCCCGCCCAAAGAAAAAAGCCACGGCGGAAACTGAACCGGCGTTTTCCGGAGTCAAAGCAAACCACTTTGCCGCTATGTCAAGTTTCGGCAGTTCCGAAACAGCATAAGGTGCACGGAGCACCCTGATCATGGGAAAGTCGCTGGCGGCAGCCACATCCTTTCCATCAAGGCTCTTTTCCAATGTCCAGTGCATATTGGACTGCCCGGAGCAAAGCCATACATCTCCCACCAAAACATCCCGCAGTTCCACGGTTCCTGATGCTCCGGTCAATTTCATTGTCCGTCCCTCAAAAGAAGCATCCATGGGATCAAACTCCGCCTTCCAGCGCCCGTCTGGTCCGCATGCGCCATTCCTGCTCTGACCGGCAAAAAATACAGTGAACTTTTCACCGGAAACTCCCTTGCCGGAAACAGAAACCTTCACACCTCTCTGCAGAACCATGCCATCCCCGAATGCGGGGTCAAATCCAATGGCATCGCACAAAACGGAAACAAACAATAGAAAAATACAAGACAGTATGGCCTTTTTTGACATATCTCCCCCCGGGATCACCTGTCTTCAGGAAGTTCAAGCATGGACACTGGCATTGAAGCCGCACAAAGAGTGGAATCGGCAGCTCCATAATAAACAATAAGCCTGTCGTCCTTTATGACATGACCGCAGGAATAAACGCAATTTCCAGTAATGCCTTCCTTTGTCTCATAGTCCATTTCCGGCGAGAGAATGGGCTCTGGCTGAATATAGAGCACCTTGCCGGGATCCTCCAGATCAAGCCAGAATATTCCCAGATGATAGGTCTGGTTCAGATCCTTACCGTGGAAAATCACAGCCCAGGCATTTTTAGTACGGATCGGCACACCGCATACACCAAGCTTGAACTTTGTCCATGGAAGTACATCGTTCTTTATTATCATGCGGGCATTTTCCCAGTGTTTCAGATCAGAACTTTCTGAAAGCCAGATGCAAGGCAGCGTTCTGTGCATAAGCACATACTTGCCGTTTATCTTCTCGGGGAAGAGAGCACCTGTCCTGCCGGACATATCACCGGCAATAATACCATGCTTTTCGACCGTCTTGAAATCCCTGGTAGTAGCAAGCGCAAGCCTGTCAAAGCAGGCAGAACTGACAGCGTACACAATGTAATAGACACCGTCTATCTCAGTAATACGGGGATCTTCCACGCCGCCGATATTCACCAGCATGGGACTCTCGCCCGTTGTATCAATAAGAGGTGTATCCGCCCGTTCATCTATAGTATATCCATCGGAGCTTATGGCCAGTCCCATTGTTCCGAACCAGAATTCACTGCCGGGCGTCCT
>JAZURH010000308.1:0-6457 GCA_045606125.1 Lentisphaeria bacterium
TACACATTTGAATTGTACAATCTATGTTCCCTTCTGTCAGCCATCCATGGTTCAAAATCAGTTTCCTGCAATCTGTCATCCTCATTCTCCCCCAAAGCACGATCAGGAAACAACCTCCTGTCCGTGATATGCATCCAGAGAGCATGATCAGCCGCCGATTCGGCAAGATAGCGGAGTTCGGAACGCTTGCAGGTCATATATGCTTCCTTGGCGATCACCTCACTGACAGTCATCACATGCACCACCATCAGCAAGGTCACTGCCAGCACACCCAGCACCATCACCAGGGCCATTCCTTTTTCGCGCCCTCTATGTGCAACTTTTCCCCTCATGGCAGATTGTCCATTGGAAGTTCATAGGTTCCATACCGCTCCCTGTAGCTGCTGCCCATTGTGCGCCTCAGCCAGGACTCCTCCCGTCCATCCTTCCATTTCACCCGCAACAGAATTGCCAGCGGAATATCCTTGCGTCCCGTATCCTCCGTCTCCCAGAAATCCCGCCAAAACAAACGGTCTCTCCAGTTTTCTGATATATCCGATGAGAAATCAGCATACTGAAAAGATATGCTTTCAACTTCTGTCGCAAGCACGCTTTCCATTTTTCTGTCCTCTGCGATATCCTCCCAGTTGATGAAAGGCCTGTCAGCATACACTGCCAGCAGATCTCCGTCCTCAAGAAAGATTTCTACAAAGCGGATCGCACCTTCTTCTTCATCATTGAGCCTGTGCAGATAAGCTATTCGCAAAACCTCGCTTTCAGCCACGACAAATGGAATTGCATTAACAAGCCCGCTGTCCTTTTCCCTCCACATGAAAGGAATTGCATTGGAAAACACACTGTCCAGTGTCCTGTCCATGGCAAGCAGTTCCGCCATTCTATTCCGTTCAGTTGTGATGCTTCCCCATGAACTTGACACATGCCCGGAAAAAGCAAAAAGCGCCACCGCGACCATCATAAAAACGGCCACGGCTATGACAAGTTCGAGCAATGTAAAGTATCTTCTCATTGCCCTCACTCCAAATCCTCTTCCTTGACAAGCTTCTGCACCCAGTTTTCACCACGTACGCGCCCATCCCTGTCCTGCACGGAGATATAATACTCAGCAAGAAGCCATTCCTTCACATGCTCAAGCGCCTCTTCGTGCACATCCTCAACTTCATACAGTTCGCAATAAGCTGTGCATCCTTCCTGCAGCAAACCGTCCGGAAACTCTGCCCCGGGTCCTCCAAGAAGAAATATCTCAGTTGCCTGAGAAAGCTGATGCTGCCAGTTCCAGCGTTCCCTGGTCCTGATAAGCGATGATCTGGCTCCACCAAGTATGCCAAGAACGGCCGCCACTGACAGAGACAAAATGGTGGCTGCCACCATAGTCTCCATCAATGTAAAACTATATGTCCGTTTTCCTGACATCATACTCCATGAAACAAGTTGTTATGCCTAACAACGCAAAATAATTTTCAATATTGTGCAAAAAAGTTTTTTTTGAGAAATATTTATCGCTACAGGATCATTTTTCGGAAAACTCAAGCAATTTTGCCATACAGTCGGGCGACGCAAGCGCGCCAAGATGCCCTCCATTTGGAAGTATGACGGCCCGTTCATCAAGTGTTGACTTGAACCATGACACATCTTCCTTCTCCAGCAGAAAATCATTTTCGGCATGCAAAAGGCGTATGCGCTCATCCTGTCCAAGTGTATCGACCACCGCATCAAGGCAGCACTTTGCCTTAAGTGCCTTTCTTGACTTCACAGACGGGTCCACACTCCTTTCAGCGGGAATAACAACTTTGTCAACATAGTCAAGCCATGAGAATCCAATAGTCTTTTCAAGTCCGGCGCCTGCAGGAATACCATCCAGCTGCACCCCGTCCTTCAACTTTGCCATGACAAGATCATTCAAAGGCAGACGCATAAACAGCCCGATAACGAACAAGGATTCCTCCTTCGTAAGTTTCAATCCGGCCATGCCATCTGAACCTGACACAGAGGCGGCGATTCGCAGAAACAGTTCATGCACCTTTGTTTCAGCATTATCACCCCATTCTTTCGGTATATTGAGAAAACTGTCTATTTTCTCCAATGCAAAAAGCGGATTGCGTGGAGGATTCACGGCAATGATTCTGTTTATCCGGACTTCAGTCTCCCTGTCCGCCAGGAAAATGGCGTTTATTGCGCCAAGCGAATATCCCAGTACTGAACAATCTGGAGCCGCATATTCAGGATGCCTTTTGTTGAAATCCGCCAGTGCGCAAGCTATTGCCTTGTCCAGATTTGCCGCATCGCGTACAAAGTTTCCGGGGAAATCATTACCAGGCATGGCCCTGAAATATTCAGGATGCATAGTCGAACTGAAAGCGATTACCGACCACCCGGCATTCACATATGCCTCAGCAAGTGCACCAACGGCATTGGACAACCTGTGTCCCCCCAAGCCAGGCAGAATGACCATCACACGCCTTTCTGAAACACCTTCTGCCGCAAGCCAGCAGGAATAAGGTAATTTTCTTTCAGCACCGGGCAGTTTTACCTTGTGGGTATACTCCCAATCCATGAAAAACTCGCATTTGGGCCGAACCAGAGCATATCCAAGCGACTCATCCGGAGAAGACTTCAGATCATCCGGAATCTTGAAATCCCTGCAGGCAGCTTCACGGGCAAGGCTGTACATAGCCCTTGTCATAGTATATGAATCATATTCGGACTTGAAGAATCTGCGTATTTCAGGACTACTTTCCATTACTGAAACAGCACTGCACCCGGCATTGACATAGATTGCTGCATCCGGGATAACCCAGTTGAATATATTGAATGGCATACCAAGCAGCGCACCAACACCGTCTCTCACATTGCATGGTCCAAACACAGGAAGGTTGAGATAGATTCCGGGACCGACGCCATAATGCGCAAGGGCCTGCCCCAAATCCTCGTCATGCTCCTGGATATTCCAGGCAGCAGCCTGATCCCGGAATCCAAGAACGCCTATTGTTGTATTGATCCCGAAACGTTTTGTCTCATTCCAGGCATTGGAAAACTTTCCCTGCAGACAATTGCTGACGGCTCTTACAGGATATCCAAGATTTTTTGCCATATTGGAAAGACCGGTACGCACAATGCACGGAACCGCAGTCCTGTACAGCGAACTGACTGGATACACCAGATGCTCATTAAGTCCGGCATTGAATGTATTGACTGCCCTGTTGACATTTTCTGCAGGATCGGACACGGGATTGACATAGTGGGAAGTGCCAATCGGACCCTGCGATTTATCACGCACAGTTGCACAGGACGCAATAAACAGAACAGCAACTGCCGTAAAAATATTTTTCAGCAGATTTTTTCTCATCACATTCTCCGATCAAGCTCTGACCTTGACCACAACTTTTCTATGGCTTCCTGTTCCCACATTGGGGGCATGTCCGTCTTCTGGGAAAAATATTGCAAAGCACCCGGGACGCACATCAAACCAGGACTGCGCCTTGTCCTTGAAGAAACCGCAATCCTTCTTCTCATCAAATCCCTCATCGTGCCCCATTCCGCACATTGGTATCCAGCCCATTCTTTCATTGCCGGTCACCACATACTGTATGTCAATATATTTCCGATGTACTTCCACCTTGGCTGAGGCCTCTGTTTTTCCCTCCGGCTCCTGCACCATGGCATACACATCATCCCCGTCAATATCGTAACGTCCGCATTCCATTCCCGCCAGATCCGCATTCTCAAGAAACTCAAATGCCTTTGCAAAGAGAGGGCTGACGCCTGCGTAAATCTTCCAGTTCGACAATCTGTCAATAATCATAATCCTGATTCTCCGTTTTATTTTTCCTTGGAATATTTGAAATCAAGAAACGCCTTTCTGGCCATGGCATTGCTGTTCATCACTCTCTTTATGAACAACTGTCCGTCTTCAGCTGAAACCGCATGCCTGCCGGACTCCCGCATCTCTTCTACAACTCCACCAGGTCCTACCCACAACAATCCCCAGCCGTCCATCAGTTCATCCGGCTGAAGCATGCCCCTTGGAACCACGACATACATCTTCTGGCAAAGAGGCCTTTCAGCAATATGCTGAAGAATGCTACCACTGTAAAGCAATTCCTCCAGAGAAGCTATTCTTCCGCATATTTCATGGTACTCCCGGTCTGCAGAACGGGAATAATCCCACACAGCATACTCCTCGAAAAGCATGTCCTTCTCCCGGAGTTCCGGTTCATTGAGCCTTATCCGCTCCTCAATTTCACTGCGCCGGGCCTTCAATGCCACAACTTCAGCGGAAATTATCCCTGAACCGGAACAAACTGGCCAGCAATCATCCCTTTCCGGGCAGCAGATGAACACCCTGCCGCTGATCCGGCCGCTTCTTCCGCCGAGCCACAAAGCCGCCACATCAACTCTGTCACCTTTACGGAACATGCCCACATCGCAGGCAAGTCCGTCCGGCTTGGCAGTACACTGCCAGAGCCAGTCGACAACAGCCTTTCTCAAAGCCAGCTGCCCGTCAACCCGCTTTCCATCGCTCTCTGTAGAGACCTCTGCCATTGCCTATTACACCTTTTTCCGCCTGCTGTTCACTATCTGTCCAATCAGTATTATAAGGAAGGTCACAGCCAGCAATATAGTTGAAAGCGCATTTATCAGAGGCATCTTTCCCCTTCGGATCATACTGTAGATATGAATGGGAAGAGTTGTAGCTCCGGGGCCTGACACAAAGAAGGAAATCACAAAATCATCCACGGACAAAGTGAACGCCAGCAGTGCCCCTGAAAGTATTCCCGGGAAAATCACGGGGATAAGCACCCGCCATGTGGTAGTCCATGAATCAGCTCCCAGATCCCTGGATGCCTCCAAAATGGTCATGTCAAAATCCTGCAGTCTTGTGAGCACGGCCATTGTAACATAACTCAGGCAGAAGGATATATGGGCAATTATAACAGTCGCCAGTCCCAGTTCCACTTTTATAGCAACAAAAAACAAAAGCAGCCCTATTCCGAGAAGTATTTCCGGCACAATAAGCGGCGTATACACCAGAAAATAGTGAGCGTTCTGTATTTTTCCCTTGTACTTATGCAGCGCAATGGCCGCAGTTGTTCCCAGTACGGTTGATACAATAGTCGATATGAAAGCAACTATAAGAGTCGTCCGCAGGGAATGCCATATTTCCCTGGAGTTGAAATTGAAAAGTTCCCTGTACCAGCGCAGTGAAACTCCACCCCAGATGCTTCCGGTTGCAGAGTCATTGAAACTGTTTAATATAAGCAGCAGTATGGGCAGGTAGAAGAATATTATGACACTAATGGTCACAATACCCGGAAATCTGCTTCTCCGTTTCATTTCAGACTACCTCCTTGGCAGGCTTGGGGCCTTCTCCCTTGCCGTTCTTTTTGCCTTTTAAAAATCCCAGCAGCGGGATCAGCATGGCAAATATCATCACTGCGGCCAAGGCACTTGCCGCCGGAAGGTTTCTGTCAGTAAATGTCTTCTGAGCTATCACATTTCCTATCATGGGAGAACCTATGCCGCCGACAACATCAGGAATGACATAGCTGCCGAAACTGGGGATTAGCACCATCAGACACGCAGAAAGAATGCCGGACTTTATGCCGGGGACAAACACCGAGAAAAATGCACGAAGACGCCCGGCGCCCAGGTCCATTGCAGCTTCAAGCAGAGTGAAATCATACTTTTCAGCCGCAGCATAAAGTGGAAGTATGGCAAAGGGAAGCTCCGTGTATATCATAACCAGCAGCACAGCCTCCGGCCTGTAAAGCAACTGGGTTTCCGGGGACGCCAGATGCAGGAACACAAGAGCCTGCTTCAGCAGCCCGTCCGGATGCAGCACTCCTTTCCAGGCGAAAATGCGTATAAGAAAGCTGGTCCAGAATGGTATGATAGTCAGAAAAAGGAAGAAATCCCTTTTCCATGAGCTGCACCTTGCAATGTAATAAGCCATCGGAATGGATATGGTAAGGGTGAACAGAGTAGTTACAATGCTCAACCATATAGTCCTGAAGATTATTTCAGGATAATTTGGATTGCGAAGCGAAAGGAGAGTACGCCATGTCCACCCGTCCGCCACTGCACCATCAAAGGAAGCAGGTTTGAAGGCAATTGCAAATATGATTATGGTCGGAAGCAGAAAAAACAGCGTCAGCCATACAAATGATGGCAGCGTGAGAAAAACCTCACGCCAGGTTTTTCTTGTAATGGACTTCATCAGTTTCCATCTCCCTGCGTTGTTGTCTTTTCACGGTTTTCCTCCATAGTCTCGCCCACGCTCTGGGGCGGAGTCTGCAGGAGATCCTCGTCCGCTTCGGAGTATCTGTCAAGCATGAATCCATCATCGGCAAACCAGGAGACATATACCTTGTCCTTCCAGTTTATGGGTCTTTCATCAAGCATGAACCTGGTATGCTGCCTTGTAATGGCGATTCTCCAGTCCTTGCCCACATTGACCCAG
>JAZURH010000309.1:0-2298 GCA_045606125.1 Lentisphaeria bacterium
CTTCGAAAGATTCCACACACCGCTCCTTACAACATCTTTTGCTTTTTGGGGGAAACGATGATAGACAGATTCCCTCTCTTGTCCCTCGAACGCCTGTCCGAACATAAGATCGGCAAATGAATCCTCAGGATTGTGCCACAATGTCTGAGCGGAAAGGGAGCAGGAAAAGGCACATATGACGGCTGATGCCACCATGGAAAGAATATTGACCTTCATAAACATGATTTTTACAATTAAACAGGGAATATTGTACCGAAAGCTTCCCGAATCTCATCTCTGACCCTCCGGAACTCAGGAAGCACTTCTTCCTCGGTGCCGGTGAAAGCGTCTGGGTCGTCGAAACCCACATGCAGCTGCCTGCCGACCTTTCCGGAGAACACCGGGCAGTTTTCCTTCGCACCGCCGCAGACGGTTATGACATAATCCCATGACTGCGAAAGATATTGGCTGACATTCTTCGGATAGTGGGCGCTTATGTCCATGCCGCACTCAGCCATTACCTTTATTGCCAGAGGATGAACCTCGGAGGCAGGTCTTACTCCTGCCGAACACACCTCATATTCGGGATGCAGGTGACTGATGATACCATGAGCCATCTGGCTCCGGCATCTGTTTCCTGTACAAAGAACCAGTATTCTCATGATCTGACTGAAGGATGATAAGGGCATCGTGAGCCGATGCATTGGTTATTGCTGCCGGAATGGCGACAGATGATTTCAGGAATATCCATCTTCACCCCGAAATTCTCTTCAACATAAGCGGCTGCAGTGCTGATGGAAAGATAGGAATTGCGTTTACAGCAACGCGGCCCGCCTATCACTCCTATAGCCTGCAACGACTTGGATGTCATCATATTGGAATGGCCCCACGCCTCATTTGCAAGCGGGGTGGAACCTGTTATTATGGACATGAACATACCCGTACTGACGGCTGCGCCACAGGCTCCCCAGAACCCGCAGGCGCCACCCGGCACCTTCTTTCCACGGGCCACCATCTCCTTCAAGGCCGGAAGAAGATCAAGCTCGCCGCCCGAATTGCGGTATGCGGTCAGCAAGGCACAACCCACCATTATATGATGCTCAGGACCATGCATATGGCAGAAAGCCATGTCCATCATTCCGGATATGATCTCTATCGGATTCTTCGAACCGGTACTCATGCAAAAGCCTATAACCTCGTCGATACCCTTGGTATGGCACTCATTGCATACATAATGACCGTTCACGCATCTTGTCTTGCTATGTTCCCTGGCATGACAGATCTCACACTCCATCATCACATCCTCCGGGAGGTATTCCAGAGGCGCCTTGCATATTAAACATTCATCTTTCATATGTTTGCAGTTTTACTGACCGTCAACTTGCAGGGCAAGCTTCCGTCTGAGGAATCATAAGTCCAAAGTTAGTAAATTTATGCAGATATCGCCATAGTGCTCCGGATTTTCTGAAAATTGCTAACTTCGCAGGCCGGACAGCTCCGCGCTACTGCCGTCCCTGCTGTCAGGAACGGAGAAAGAAGACATCATAAAAGCATTGTAATGAAGCAGATAGAAGTTGTAGCCGCTATAATTGTAAAAGACGGGAAGGTGTTCGCGACCCAGAGAGGATACGGCGAATTCAAACACTGGTGGGAATTCCCCGGAGGCAAGATGGAAAAGGGAGAGAGCCCGCAGGAGGCCCTTGTCCGTGAAATCCATGAAGAACTTGATGCGGAAATTGCGGTCGGACAGCTGCTGGAAACCGTCGAATGGGACTACCCCACTTTCCACCTAACCATGCACTGCTTCATATGCACCCTGCTATCCGAAGCCGTCCACCTGAACGAGCACGAAGCCTCAGCATGGCTCGACGCCCACAACCTGAGATCCGTCAATGGCTCCCCGCCGACGAAGAGATTATCTCACTGCTGGAGGATCTGCTTATATAAACGCCATTGGCTCCTGCTCTGCGGTTATTCTGCCGGCCTGCTGACATGTGGTCATCCTGGTCCCCACTGCCATACGACCATCCTGCTGCCCCACTGCCCTTCACCAGTATCTTCGACTGGTATTTTCTGGGATTCTTTTCCATCCCCCTTGATTGCCTCATTGATGGTACTCAGCGACTCCCTCTTCCGGTTGGCCTGCCGCATCGGCCACCCGTAGACTGCCCTGACGGCATAATGAGAATATAACCGCTCCAATGCAAACAAATTATTGCAAATCCAAAAAATATAACTATCTTTGCACCCACTTTCGAAACATGACCAAACAACCCCTCAAGGCAACAGCCTTCTAAGCTGTGGGTTCAAAGTCACCTC
>JAZURH010000310.1:0-11575 GCA_045606125.1 Lentisphaeria bacterium
TCTTCCTGTTGTTTTCAGTCTGTCCCTGCTGGTGGTTGCCGTAATAGCGTCCACTTTGACGGGATTGGTTTTCGGCATATATCCTGCATATCAGGCGGCTAATAAGAATCCGGTTGACGCATTGAGGAGTGAATAAATGAAATATCTTATATTTGCAATTTTGGGCTGCAGTCTGATCTGTGCCGGGGAAGAAAAGAAAATCACCAAGTACACCTTGCAGCAGTGCATAGACTATGCCATGCAGCATTCGCCGGTCCTGGCAAAGCAGGACCTGACTGTCAAAAATCAGAAATTGCAGACTGTGATAGAAAAGGCTGTGTTTGATTTGTCCCTCGACGGAAGTGTTTCCCAAAGAGCCCAGGAAGGGGCGAATGACAGTTCTCTCACGCTTTCCAAGGAGTTTGAAAACGGTTTCAGTGTCAGCAGCTGGGTCAGCAGTCTGCGTGAAAACGGTGAAGGCGTAACATCTTCTTATGTGGCTGTCCAGGTGTCCAAGTCGCTTTTGGGCGGAGGGCGTGCTGCTGAAGTGAGATATGGCCTTGATGCCAGCATGATAGATGAGATATCAGCCTTGAACAACTATAACCGTGCAAGGCGGAAGCTTGCCCAGGATGTTAAGGTGGCATACTACGGTATCATACAGTCCCAGCAGTCCCTGCTTGTCAAAGAGAGGGCTTTGAAGAATGCCCGCCACAATCTCAATCTTACCAAGGAAAGGGAAAAGCCCCTGGATATTCTTACTGCGCAGATAAGGATCCCAGAAAATGAACTGTCTGTTAATATGGCGAGGCGTTCCATCAACAATGGTCTGGATTCCCTTAAGGAACTTATCGGGATGAATGTAGATGAGGAATTTGACATTACCGGTGATTTTGAATATGCAGTGCAGGATAAGGATGTGAAGAAGGACATAGAGTTCGCACAGGAGAATCTTGAAACTTTCCTCAATAATCGTCTGGAACGCAGAAAACTTAATCTTATGGACGAGATATATGAAAACAAGACCATGCCTGACCTGAAGCTGGCTGCGACGCATTATCAGTATGGCGATGGAGACGGGTTCAATTTCGACGGCAAGGATGAGCAGATCATATCTCTTAATCTGAGCTGGAATCTTGGCCGCAATGCTGAATTGGCCAGACAGCAGATGAATAAAAACAAACTTGAAACCAACCAGCATGACTATTTCATGCTTTTGCAGGAATTGAAGACATCTGTCACTGGATATTACCGCAGGCTGCTGGAATCTGCGGAAGCCGTCAGAATACAGGAAAGCATTTGCGAAATTGAAAAACGCAAGGAGGAACTTTACAGAGACAAGTGGGAAAATGGTGAAATCGACATTCTGGAACTTGTCCGTACGCAAACTGACCTGGAAAATGCCTATGTCACTTTGATTGAAAAGAAAATATCCTATCTCGAATTGCTGGCAAATTACGAATTTTCTGTTGGACGTTAAAGATTGGAGTTAAGCATGTGCAGCGAAATGAAATTGGGCATATTGTTTCAGAACGGGGCAGTTCTTCAAAGGAATATTCTTATTCCTGTCTGGGGAGAGACAAAGCCGAACTGCAGGCTGCGTGGTGAACTTGGAGGAAACTCCGTATGGACAGTCGCCGCAGCAGACGGACATTTCATGATGCGCTTTCCTGCAATGCCAGCCGGTGGTCCTCATTCGCTGCTGGTTGAAAATACGACCACGGGTGAAAAGATAAATCTTGAAGGCATAATGATAGGTGAGGTATGGCTGGCCTCCGGTCAGTCAAATATGGACTACAAGTTGGGTACGGACTGGGCGATAAATCCCACACAGGGGGAAGAACAGCTCAACAGCAGGCAGCTGAGGGAGTTCTGCAAATATGACCATGTTCCGGAGAAGTTCCGCTATATTGTGGTTCCTTCATGTATTTCAGGCTCGATTGAAACATCTTTCAGAGGAGAATGGGTCGGTGTAAGATCAGGCACTGCTTCCAGTCTGTCGGCCGCCGCTGCATGGTTTGGGTATTATCTTAGAAAAAATCTTGATGTGCCTGTAGGAATCATTGTCTCTGCTTCCGGTGGTACAAGAGTCGAAGCGTGGACAAGCCGTTCCGGAATAATGCGTGTACCTGAAATGCAGCCTTTGATGCAGCAGATTGATGCCTTGCATTCCATAGAGGAAGTATGGGGACCGCCTCAATATGAATCTGCTCCGGATTATTTGGATGTGCCGGAGAACAAAGGCCTGGAGCTGGGATGGGCGGAGCCGGATTTTGATGACAGTCAGGCTTTGGATTATACTGTCCCCGGCAGCTGGAAAAAGCAGAAATTGGCTGGGAACGGTGTAATATGGGCGCGCCGGACAATTGAAATACCTGAAGAATGGGCGGGCAAAGAGCTTGTGCTGCATCTTGGCGGTATAGATAAAACTGATATCACATATTTTAATGGTGTGGAAATCGGCAGAACCGGTATAGGCAAGGATACTAAATACTGGGATGTGCATCGTGAATATGTGGTTCCCGGGGAACTTGTCAAAGGCGGCAGAGCTGTAATTGCAATTCGTGCATATTCATTCAACTGTGACGGTTCGATAAATGGTTCTTCATTCAGTTTCATGCTGTCACAAAACGGACGCGCCGATTATGACATTCCTCTTGCCGGCACATGGAAGCTTCTTACTGAACTTGACCTTGGAGATATTCAGAATCCGAATCAAGGCAGCAAATATGAGTTTGGTCCGGGGATGAGAAACACACCATCCATTCTGTTCAATGGCATGATCAATCCTTTGATTCCATACGCCATGAGAGGTGTGATATGGTATCAGGGTGAATCAAATGCCTGGAGCTGCGCAGATTCAAGCTTGTACGGCGAAAGGCTTCGCGCAATGATAGAGGACTGGCGTTATCAGTGGGGACAAGTGTCCATGCCTTTCATACAGGTCCAGCTTGCCTGTTTCAAGCCTCAGGCAGATTATGATGAAAATGAATCCTGGGTTATTTTGAGGGAGAAGCAGCTTGAAGTGGCGCGCAGCGTTCCTGATGTGCATATTGTCAGTGCAATAGATGTTGGTGATGCGGATGACATTCATCCTCAGGACAAGAAGTCCGTTGGTTTCCGCCTGGCGGAAAATGCGCTTCGCAATGTCTATCATCTTCAGGGACATGAGGGGGAAGGCCCCCGCTATGAACGCTGTGAATACTGCGGCGGCTCAATGCGGCTGCTTTTTTCGAATTGTGACGGATTGTGCCTGAAAGGCGATGATGCAGCAAGGGGATTCTTTGTTGCCGGCTCCGACAAGGTCTTCCACCCGGCAGACAGTGTTATGATTGACGGAGTTACTGTCGTAGTGGGATCGTCTCAAGTCAAGCATCCTGTGGCCGTCAGATATGCATGGTCGGCAAATCCCGTCAATTCACTTTACAACGGTGCCGGACTGCCGGCTTCTCCTTTCAGGACCGATAGCTGGAAACTGGTATGATATTCCAATGAGTTCCAATATTCTATATCGTATTCTTGATACGGAGCGCGAGCAGCATATTGTTCTTCCGCTGCTGGCTGAGTGTTTCCCTGACTACTGGGAGCAAGTGGCTGCCAGGGACAGGCGCATGCCCTTTGAGGAAATATCCTTTGCTGCCTTTGCCGGTGATGCTTTGATCGGACATTGCGGTGTTATACCATATCATGCCTCAGATGGCAATGGTGGATTTTTCATGGCAGGCGGCATTGCATCCGTGGCAGTAAAGCCGGAGGCAAGAGGGCGCGGTGTCGCAAGGACATTGTGTCTTGAGACCAGAAAATGGGCTGATGAAAAAGGATATGACACTTTGACTTTGTATACCGGCAAGGATCGGGTCTATGAAAGCGCCGGATGGGAAAACTATGAGTCCACCCGGCCAAGAACCATTGTGTTCGGCAATGTGTCCGGCAGGGCGGATGCCGTGCATGGCAGTGTTTTTTCCCCTGAAGAGAGGCGCAGTATAGCTGCAATTTATGAAAACGGTGAAGATTTCCGCGGAAAAGTAAAGCGTGGAAATGGGCGCGAGTTTCATGGATGGAGCAGGATTTTTGGTGATCCAGCCCATGAATTTGCCTGGAATGACGGGATTTATGCCCTTTTTTTTGACGGGTGCCTGGCTGAATGTTTCTTTGAAGATGGTGTTTCTTCTGAAAAAGTCACGGATTTCCTGTCAAGGTATGCTGTGAATGGCCGGCTTGATGCGGCTTTGCATGAAGAGTCCCGTATTTGGAATATGCTTGAAAAATGCGGCTGCTTCTTTGTTCCATGCGAAAATGATTTGATGCACGGTGAACATCCCATGATACTTGATCTTTCTGACAGGAGAACTCACTCATCAGAACTGGTTCATTATCCCCTTGGAGATAAGTTCTAAGTGAAGAGAGTTTTGTATCCTGTTGCAGGATGCGGTCGCAAAGCCTTTCTTTATGCCGCAGGATACAAGCGGTGATATCGCAGATTTGGACGCCCGGCACGGGGCAGGAACTATTTATATGCCTGCAACGGCAAAGCTGAAGCCTTCTCCTTCAATCTCTTGTAGATGGACTGCAGCTACGGGCAGTAATGTAATGCCCCCTTCAGACGAGGGGGCATTGCATATGTTTTATTATTTATCCAGAACCTGCCTTATTGACACGTCGTCCACATATACATCCGATTTCGAAGTGCCGTAACCTATGGTCAAAAAATCAGTGGGCACATTTTTGTCGTATGTTACATAATGCCTTATGAGCTGCCATTCGCTGCTGTCTGTTTTCATTGGAGTTTTCAGAGCTGTTCCTGCCAGACGGAAATCATTGTATTCATCCGTCCTGCTGTTTTTCACCCAGGCCTGCACTCTGTAGGTTGCACCCTTTTTAAAACCTTTTTCAGGGATAAGGAAAAGCTCTTTATGCACAATGGGTTTTATTATCTGAAGTACACCGTCTCCTGATGAATCCGAGACTATATGCAAGGATTGTTTTCCTGAACGGGCGAATGCAGTGGATTTCTCATTTTTTAACGGAGTATATGAGTTTAGCCAGGCTTCCACGCCGTTGGCTTCCATATCGCCGTCAACTATAAGTTCTTTTCCAAGTTTCTCCCCTGTTTCCGGATCTATGTATACTTGCTCGACCTTGTCTGACGAACTCTGCATTATCCCGAATTCCGGAAATACGCTTAATCCGACAGGTTTAATCTCTTCAACTTTGAAGTCGTCATAGTAGACGGTGGCATTTTTGTGATTAAACTCTGCTTCAAGCTGGCAGTTTACTCCGGCTATGTCAGCCCAGGCAGTTTCTGGTACAGACAGATACAGTTCCATTTTGTGCCATTTGCCGTCCTGGAGTTTTTTTGCAGACAAACCTGTTTTCAGTGACAAGGCTCCTTTTGCGTTTGTTCCCCGTCCTAAAACGCCTTTGGTCTTGTGCTGGAAGAAAAGAACCATTTGCGCACCGCCATTGCCTTCCAGATTTTCGCCTTTACACCATACCGACAAGCGATATGCGGCACCAGGCTTAAGCTTGAAGTCCAGAGGACGCCTGTAGAATACCATTCCTGTCGGAAGGGAGTTAGCCATGTTCAATTCAAGGCAGCCCGCTCCTTCATGTCCCACGCTGGAGGTGTGCCGCAGAATGGCTGTGTGCTTGTCCGACTGCCATGGAACCCATGGGGCGTATTTGTCCTTGAAATCATAGGTGCATACTGTCTTTGCCTCAGAGTACCTTATGCTTTCCGCCGCATTTTCCAATTTTTTGCTGTTCAGATAGGGGATGAAATACATGTCAGCCGCCATTGCGAAATAGTCGAGGAAGAACTGTGCCCTCATTTTTTCCTTTCCGTCCGGCGCATTGTCCCTGCATTTCAAAAGCAGGTCCATTGCCTTACTGATATCTTCGTATTCAATTGCGTCCAGATAGTCTCCGTCTCTTCTCTGCAGGAAAGGTGCGCCTATTGCGGCTCTGTTTATGAACCAATTTGTTTTTGGTATTTTATGTGTCCAGACATTTTCCCAAATATCAAAGTAGGATTTGAGATATGGTGCCGCCTTGGGCCCCACAGCAAGGTTGAACCATTCGTCCAGAAGCTTTTCCGGATCCTGGTCCACATCCCACAGCAGCTTTGTGATCATATATGTTTCCGGTGCATTTTTGTAATGTCTTCCGGGGTGCAGCTCGTCTGTATATACTCTTAAATTATGATTTTTATAGAGGTTTTTGATATATTTCGCCATGAAGCGGGCATTGTATGAGGGAATCATGTAGTCCCCTTCGAAGCTGTAGTCCCACCAGCCTATGTTGCTTGCGATCTTGTCCCATTCCGCAAGCCTTTTTTCCAGTTTTTCATGCAGCTCCGGAACGACATAGAAGTTCAGATCCTCGCATACAATGGGAACAACCATTTTGTCCAGTTTTACATTTTCGGGCATTTCCTTTGTCACCCAGTAGTTGAGAATACCGAAGTTTCTGTCAGGATACTTTTGCTTTACAATGTCGACCACCTTGCAGACCCATTCATAGTATGTCTGGGATTCGGAGCCTTCGGGGAGTTTGGCGTTTATTTTTGTGCAGTTTTCGCACTGGCAGATGTTTCCCGAATCATTAACTGACAGTGAACAGCTGTAGAGATCAGGATTTTCTTCAAAATACTTGATCACACTTTCTGCGGCAGCTTCGGCAATTCCGGGTGCTGTATAGCATGGCTCCCAGTTGAACAACTTCCAGTGGCTGGAATCCACTTTTGGGGGAATGTGCCTCTTGCCATCGATCAGCGGGAAGAATTCCGGATTTGTAGTGGCATATTTTTCCGGATCAATCAGATTTCCAACATTGTGGTTCAACTTGAGCGATACGGATCCGGTCATTGATCTGCGCATTGCAAATAGAAAGGCCTCATTCTGTTCAAAGCGTTCTCTTGAAGTGTAGCTCTGTCCATGGACTCCGGAAAACTGTCGTGCAAACATATCCGGAATGCGCTGTATATCCTTTTTGGGAATGGTCCAGTCTCCTTTAAATTTTGGCACATGTGTTCCAATCTGTCCCGGCATAAGGAAATGGACGCCCAGGTATTTTTCAAGGAACCAGAAGACTCCGTCATTGCTGTTGAAATCTTCACCAGCGGTGGGAACGCCTGCAATTACAATGTTCCCATCTTCAGGGAAGATAATTCTGAATCCGGCCGGTTTCGGATAGTCGTAGGAATACCTGTCTCCATAGGACCTGATTCCAATGAATACATTTATCAGCTTTTCCTTTTCTTCGGCAAGTTTTGATGCCGGAACTATTTTTACCCTGGCGCCGGTGGCTTCCCTGGTGAAGTTGGCTAAATCCTCCGGTCCTACCTTGCTGACCCGCTTCAGATTTTCACCCGTGACTATGCGGAACATGGCCTTTCCGTCTTTTACCAGAGTTATTTTTTCTGCGGCTGTGCATGCCGCTGCCACAGCCAATGCAGCTATTAAAATGAAATATTTGTTCATGATTCAACTCTCTCAGTTCTTTTTATTGGAAGTCAGTGGCGTCGCTTTTGGTTGCTGCCGCCTTGTTTGTGACTGTGCGTAGATATTTTACGCCGCCCTCAAGAACGCATCCATTCTTTAGAGCCTTTTCCATAAGACCGTCTATGCGTTCAAAGTAAATGTAGTCTATGGGAGTGGTGTGCTTTATTCTGCCGCCGTAGCAGATGTTGTTGTTTTCAACTGTCATGGCGTGTATGCCTGCGTCCTGGTTCGGGCTGGAAGGGGGCGCAAACATGACCAGAGCGTCTGCTCCGATAAGATGAACCTGGTTTACATTGTTCGATATTTTTATGTTTCTGCCGCTGCCAACTACAATGTGGCCGCTGTTGTTGGCGGTACCCCTGAAAATGCAGTTGTCAACGGTGATGCCCTGATTTTTGTAATCAAGGACAATAGAGCCGTTTTCAGCCCAGCCCTCTACAGGTTTCATGGCATTTCCCTCAAAATAGCATTCTGTTATTGCTATGGCCATGCTGTTTCTGACATAGATGGCACATTTTACGGCATGTTCTATGCCAATGCCGGAAATGCGCACGCCCCGGGTGCCCCCATTCAGCATTATTGCTATTGCGCAGCGGCTGAAATATCCGTCCCGGATTGTGCAGTCATTGAAATGCGCTGTGGCGCTGAATCCGATTTCCTTGCAGTGGCGTATTATAATGTCGTTGAATCTGTTGCTCCATCCTTCGGAGTGAAGTCCGATTCTTGAGGACCCCATATAGCAGCTTGTTAATGTAAAGTTGTTATGCCATTTAATGTTCAGTGAAATATCTCCGCCCAGTATGCTCATGTTGGAAACAGTTCCGCTTTGAATGCTTCCCTTGTAGGTCTTGCCTGTCCAGTTTACGCAGTTTTCCTTTGGATTGTTCTGCTTTATGATGCTGGCGAACCTTCCGTCACCGCGAACAGTCAGACCTGAATTGTAGATTTTCGACGGTTCGTTGGCGAAATCCACCGCCTTCATGATGTTATAGGTCCCTGCCGGGAAATACAGGCATCTGTTTCCTGCATAGGCCTTCTGCACAGCCATCTGTATGGCCGGCTGCCAGTCCTCTTTTTCTGTTCCGGGGGAAATGACATGCTCTTTGAAGTCAAGCACATTTACCATGCCGTAGGAAGCAGCGTAAAGCTGGACAGCACACAAAATAGCGGCAAATATAAAAAATCTTTTTTTCATCTTATTTTCTCTATTGAAAAGAAAGTTCATATTGGTTTTAGCGGAGCTTGCGCCAGTAAATCATATTGTTCCATGGTTTTTTGCGTACTGTGCGTGCCATGTTAAGCAGGTCTTCTCTGTTCCACAGCATACCGGCAAATTGATACAGCGTTGCCGGTATGCCGTTGAATGGTACTATCTGCTGCCATTTCCAGTCAGGGGAATTGATATTGGCCAATATCCAGTCGAAGCCCTTTCTGAACATTTCATCCGGGAAAATGACTCCCAGCTTCCTGCCCATGACAGCTGCCTGTATAAAGCATGTTATAGTGAAGGCGCTGTATCCCTTTGAGTCAGTGCGGTCCAGCTCAAGTGGAAGAGATCCGTCTTCTGCGAATTGCTCGGCGATTCTCGGTATAGAGCGTTCCTGCAGCTGTTTGGCGGCAATGTCCTTTTTCCCTGCGAAAATGGCAAATGCCGCCACCATGCAGTCGTAGCTTATAGCGTGGTTGTTTGTAGTGTTGCCTTCCTGTATGCCAAGTTCGTCATTCAGCAGCCAATGCAGCATTTCATCAGCCCATTGCCTGACGCCATTTAATTTTTCTGGTGTCCACAGGCTGGTATGGGGCATCAGCTCCGCCAGCTCAAAAAGCCAGTACAGTTCTTTTACGTCGATGATTCCGAAGCATCTTCCTGTTGCGCGCCCCGGCACAAACTGACCGAACTTTATATTGGTGTTCATTCTGGTTTCCGGGTTGAGAAACCAGTTTTCCAGCTGCATGGCTGCCCTGTCCAACCAGTCCTGTCTTTTGCACGCCATACCGCCCAGAATAAGCGCGCCGGTGTCCGTTGTAAAGTTGAACAGAGTCTCGCTGTCATATTCGTAGAAGACTGGATTTATCTCGCCGTCTCTGCGTATCCATGGAAGACCATCTTCCTTTTCAGGGTCCGGCCACCAATACGGACCTATGCTTACATAGTCGTTGGGTGTGCCGCCAACCGGCAGTTCATGGTTCTTTTTTGTTACGGTGTACAGCGGTTTTTCAGCGGCGATTTCCGCGTATCTTATGACTTCTGCATTTTCGCTCAGTTCGGCGAAAAGCTCTTCCCACATTTCTTTGCTGTATATCATTGTTTTGTCTCCATTCAAATTTTGTTTTTAAATGAAAATTTTCTCAGAAATATGAGGAATTGTACTTTTTGGCGTAGTTGGCAATTTTGAGTTCTTCGTTTACAAGCACCTTGCCCACATTTCCGCCTATGAATATTATGTTGGGATGTCCGCCAGTGCTGTCGCTTGTACCGCCGCCGTAGCTTCCATGCCAGTATCCGAAGTCAAAATAGTCCCTCAGGTACCAGGAGCCGGCGCGCCTCTGGTCAGCTGCCAGAATATTGCTGCTGGGGGTCTTGATACCGGAAAGTTTCCAATGCATTTCCTTGTAATTGGGGAAATATTGGCCGCTGACTCCGTGACCTTCCAGTATGAAGGGATTCACGCCGTAGTGCCTGTAGTTGTAGGATGATTTCGGAATATAATCATTGGGCACGCAGGGGCAGTACAGCATTTCCCGTGTTATGCCGTATCCCGGACGGCCGTTTTCATTCAGAAGGTGTGCGAAGTAGTATGCTTCATTGCCGGATTTTTCTTTGCCGCCGTACATGAATTTCATGTAGTATGGGGGGAAGTACTCGTCATTGTCATCGCAGTAAAGCAGTGTGGCTGTTCCTATGCTCCTTACCTGGTTCACGCAGGATATGTCCCTTGCTTTTCTTCTTGCTTTTGCCAGAGCCGGTAGGAGCATGGCTGCCAGTATAGTGATTATGGCAATGACTACAAGCAGCTCAATCAGGGTAAAATGTTTTGTTTTAAAGATGTTCATTAGATTACTCCTTTGGTTTGCATTGTGCGCAAAAATTGTATTTTCAAAATTTATTAAAACAGGTATTTGCATTCCTCCACCACCAGTTGGGGCTGAACATATTCCCTGGGAATCTGCATGGAATGGTGCTTTGCAAAATACTCCACGGCACGGGCGGCCATCCTGTCAAGACGCATTCTTATATAGCTTACAGGATGGTAGTTCATGCCGAACTCGTCTATGTCGTCAAAACAGATTACATTTGTGTCCCTGCCGGGAACAAGTCCGGACTGTATCACTGCCGCCCATGTCAGGGGCAGGTCGCCGGCTGTGGTTACATACACGACTTCCGGCTTTTCGCTTCGAAGTAGTTCTGTGAAAAGCTTCATTTCCGCCGCCACATCATTGGAGATCATCAATTCCTGCGGTATTGTGCCGGTGTGTTCAATATACGCCTGCTCCCATCCGAGCATGCGGGTGTATTGGGCATATCCCGCATTGGCGGACTCAACGCTTCCGACGGCGGCAATGCGCTTTGCTCCGTTTTGCAGAAGGCGTGAGATCAACCGGCGGGAGACGGCCGTGTAGTTTACCGCAATGTATGCGAAGTCAGCCCTGGCAGGAGTCCTGTTCAGGAACATAAGGGGAGTCGATCCTGTGTATTCGCATTCCAGCCTTTCCAGTTCTGCCGGTTGGAGATGGGTCATTATTATGCCGTCAAAGTTTCCTTTGTCCGCAAGTACATCGTTTATGCCGGTGACTATATATTCTATCCTGCATCCCGGATGACTGGCATTTTGAAAGCTTCGTATCATTTCCCTGTGGTAGCCGCTGCTGCTGAAGCTCTCCATGTCGATGCCTATTCGCAGGGTGCGTTGATCGATTTCATCTGAAGGGGTGTTTACAATGCAGCCGTAGCCGGGTCTTTTTTTTATGCAGTTGTCTTTTTCAAGGAGATCAAGGGCGCGCCGTACGGTTGTGCGGCTTACTCCGAACTGCGTTATCATGGCCCGTTCAGAGGGTAGTTTGCTTCCCGGAGCGGCTGTGGCTTCTTCTATCAA
>JAZURH010000311.1:0-3041 GCA_045606125.1 Lentisphaeria bacterium
ATTGGGCGAATTGCTGGATATTCTTGCCTCATCGACCGGCTCGCTTACCAATCCGCAGAAATTATCCAATACTTTCAAGAGCAAACGGAACAGCGGTTTTGCCGAAACAACCATTACCCGCTATTGCAGTTTCCTTGAAAACGCCTTTTTGATCAGCAAGGGCAGCCGTTATGATGTGAAAGGGAAAAAATATATCTCTACGCCATTCAAATATTACTTTGAAGATGTGGGCTTGCGTAACGCCAGACTGAATTTCCGTCAGCAGGAAGAAAATCACATTATGGAAAATATCATTTTCAATGAGTTGCGTTACCGTGGTTTTTCGGTGGATGTCGGCGTGGTGGAAGCAAGAGAAAAAACTCCTGACGGCAAAGAAGTCCGCAAACAGCTTGAAATCGATTTTGTTGCCAACTCCGGCAGCAAACGCTACTATCTGCAATCAGCGTTCAATCTGGCAACTCCGGAAAAAGATGCACAGGAACGGCGTCCATTTCTGAAGGTAAATGATTCTTTCAAAAAGATCATTCTGGTTCGGGACAATATAAAAATCCGTCGGGATGAATCCGGTATCGTAACAATGGGAATATTGGATTTTCTGCTCAATCCCAACAGTCTTGAATTGTAAAAATCAAAGAGGTTATGATGCTTTTGAGAAAGATTTTAAAATGTATATTCACATTTTTGACTGTTTTCAGCATATTGCTTATTTTTTGCCGTAATGGTTTCTTGCAAAGTTGCGACATTGGGTGTTGTATGCTTGCTCCTGCATTTTTTTATCCGGCATTTTACGGAAACAAATGGGATTATTTACGCGTAACAGTATTTTTATTGATTGCTGCCATTGTTGCTGCAGGATTGATCTTCATTTCTGACCAAATCAACCACATAAGCGGAATGGAAGGAATGAAAATGGGATTTCTGAAAATTGAAATTTTCCTATTCTCAACCATTCTTGTACTGACAACAACAGCATTTTGCTGCCGGATGAAAAAGATACTTAAAACGATAATCCCGGGAATTGTTTTTGTTATATATGCGATGAGTGGATTTTTTTTCACTTCCAGTGCCCAGGCAAATTTTCCTGACTTTTACTTTTTGTTGTTTGGAATAGTGCCTTTACTGCTATTGTTGCCTTTGAATATCATTATGTCAATACGTATCTTGATTTTTCCGGAAGCGAAAAAGCCCTTGTGAAGCCCTTTTGTGAAAAAACTTCACAGAATTTCTGTCAGACTTGAAAAAATGGTCAGCGTTTTCATAACTTCCCCCATGCTCGGTAAGGTGTAAAATTACATTTTTGTTAATAATCAAGCACTTACAAAAAGAACCTTGATTTTTACATTTTTCAGAAAAACTCAGAATTCAGACAGATTTCAGACGAAATTCGGGGCAAAACGGTCTGATTTCAGAGTCTGAGTGTGTTTCTTGCACACTGGCAGAAATGTTGTAAAATCCTTTGAGTCAACGAGTTTTACAAAATATTAGCAAGGATGATTTTTTCAGCAAGATTAAAAGGGGGGCAAAAAAAATGGCGGAGAGGGAGGGATTCGAACCCTCGGTACATTGCTGTACGGCGGTTTTCAAGACCGCTGCCATAGACCACTCAGCCACCTCTCCGTCTTCTTTTTAAAAACGTGCCTTTAATATGGCACACAATAGTCAAATCGCAAATAAGTATGTCGTTTTTTCTTGTATACATTTCATGAAAAAAAGCGAATATTGGTGTTTGAAGTTGTTCTACAGGTTTTCCAGGACCTGCGGGCAGTTATGGTTCATTCTTGAAATTGTCGTTTTGAAATGTTATTGAAGCCTTGAGAAAAAAAACATTTTCCGCTTTATTATTCAGTCAATTCAGGTATGTTATGGAAAAAGTTTTTGTATTTAATGCAGAGGTCACAGATATAGGAGTTCACTATGGACGATACTGTAATTGATATTACATCGGAAGAAAAGGTTTCTGACGGCAAAGTTAGTTTCAAGGATTATTTAAGGCGGCTGTTTGTGCCGTCTTCAGATGATGAAGGTATACGCCCGGAAGGTGCTCCTCAGTGGCTTGTGATACTTTGCTCCTTTGGGCTTATGCTTATGCTGAACCAGATAAGACTGCCTCTGTTCGGGGGGGCAGTTGCAATTTCAGATCTGGCGTTTATCTGTTCCTTTGTTCCCATGTTTGCATGGGTGATATTAAAACGCCGTTCCATGTTCTATCCTCTCGGGGGAATCGCCTTGCTTTTGGTATTCTGCGTTGCCAATCTGGCATCCATGGCCGGTATGGCAGGGGCCTTTAAGTGTGCCCAGATGATACAGTATATTTTCTGCGGTGTTCTTATGTTCTCATTTCTTCTTGAGAATGCTCCGGGCCTATCATGTTTTGCTGTCGGTGCAGCACTTGTTCTGAATGTACTTGCCGGTTTCATTCAAGCAGGGCAATACGGCATAGGCAGTGTGCTTGCCCCTGCGGATGTATTGAATCTTAACTGGGGCATAGGCGGGGCATATACAGGTCTGTTCCGCAGCAGAATGGCATTCAGTTTCTTTTCTGCCGGCGCACTTGTCTGGCTGTTTCCTCAAATCGTCGGGAACCGTAACAGCCTTTTCCGGAGTTGCCTTGCCTTTGTCTTTGCTGTAGTCTGTCTGCTTTCCATGGTATGCGGCCAGATGCTTCTGATTGCTGTTCCAGTTTTGATTGCTGAGGCTTTTGTGCTTTCCCGCAGGGCAGGCATTGCTGCCGTTGCTGCCGTTCTTGTATTTCTATGCTTTTCAGCCGGAATATCTGGAGGCGCACATTTCAGTGCCGTGAAAGATACGCTTGTCCCGGTCAAGAGCGGAGCTTATGCCGGTGAAATGAAGACTAATCACATTGAGTTTGTCGCAGCCGTTAAAATGGCTGCAAAGCATCCCTTTGCCGGAGTTGGATCTGGAAAATATCAGAAGAATGTGGGAACATTCTATGGGGAACTTCCAAAGCCGGCTTATAATGATATAGCCACTGACACTCAGACAAGTCGGAGGCCAAGCGGTCTTAGGAAGACAACAGCAAG
>JAZURH010000312.1:0-3679 GCA_045606125.1 Lentisphaeria bacterium
CCTTGGGATTGTCCATGCGCCGCACATATGAACGCATGGCCGAATCAGCCTCAGTCCGGTATTTCTCCTCGCCGGTGGCCTTATACATGGCGGCTGCGCCCATGGCGGCAAAGCAGTCAGAGAAAATGTTGTACGGCGCCACAGAAGGCGTGCCGGCCCTGTTAAGGGCAAAATAGTATGTTCCGTCTTCGGACTTGCCATGCTTAACAAGAAAATCATAGCCCTGGCTTGCAATATCCATCCATTTGTCATTGCCGCCGTTTGCCACAGAGAATTTTGCAAACATATAGACAATGCGCCACTGCATCCACATGTATTTTTCGGTATCGTATACGGTTCCGTCCCTGTCCAGAGAAGTGAAATAACCACCGTATTCCCTGTCGACGCAATTCTTCTCCCAGAAAGGGATTACCCTGTCATACAGTTCACTTTCGTAGCGTTTGCGTATGTCCTGCATATCCATTGAAGATTCTCCATGAAAAAAACAAATCACATTGTAATATATGCTATTAACGTATAATATTCCACAACAGTATCAAAACATGGCATTCATACCGTGGCGGCAAACTCAGTGAAGAAATCCGGATGCTCACCGTTCCACTCGTTGGTGAATGCCGCAGGATACTTTTTCAGCATGTCCATAGTAACACGCGCCACTTTCACCGCGTCCATCACAACGCATCCGGCATCGCCGAACACTCCATCGTATGAAGCACCGATCTTCCTGAATATGGGTCCCATCTTGCCGTAGTATGCGGAATGTCCCCCGGTATGCCTTCTCATGGGACGGGGTATTCTGCGACCGTCATAGTCAACTATTTCAAGCTGCTGGTGAGTATCCGAATACACAGCTTCCGCATGGCCCCATTCCTCCACGCCATGAAGAAATGTATTGTGGGCTATGTCCGCCCCAAGAAAAAGTATTTTTGCCTTGAATCCGATAAGCCTCCTCCAGGGGGAATTGTCCGGAACTGGCGTATCAAACCTTTCATGCCCCTCAAGAAATGCTTCTGCCTCCCGCCCGAAGGCGGCGAGGGAATGGGTAGGATGAAGTGAACGCAGCACGCCGGGGCGCTGACGGAACAATTCAGGCAATATGCCCACTACGGATGGGGTGTTCCTCACATCAAAAACAGGCTGTTCGCTGTTTACATTGCTCCAGGTAAGGGCCGGCATCACAAGAAGACCATGGTCTCCGAGATATTCCATAAACACATCCAGCACTGTATCCGCCCTGCCCTCGACTTCACCTATGGACTTCATGGAAGAATGGATCAGCAATGTGTCCCCCCGGTCTATACCGAGATTCTTCAAGTCCGCTGTCAACGATTCAAATGTGTGCATACAGTGTCATTCCTTAAGTTTTCGTATCTGATCCCTGAGCATGGCTGCCCTTTCAAACTCAAGTGCCGCAGCCGCTTCCTGCATTTCACCTTCAAGGCGCCGTATTGTCTCAAGCACGCTGTATTCCCCGGCATCTTCACCGATGGCCGCCGCCTCCTGTTTGGCGGCATCTTCATATATTCGCAGGCTTGCCTGGTCTCCGCGTATGACCGTATGGGGAACAATTCCGTGCTCCTCGTTGTACGCCGCCTGCCTTTCACGCCTGGCATTCGTCTTGTCCATCATATTTCTTATGCTGTCGGTTATTCTGTCAGCATAAAGTATGACCTTGCCGTTTTCATTTCCCGCAGCCCTTCCCGCCGTCTGGATCAGTGATGTTTCAGAACGCAGGAATCCCTCCTTGTCCGCATCCATTACGGCCACCAGCGCCACTTCCGGCAGATCCAGTCCTTCGCGGAGCAGATTTATTCCCACCAGGCAGTCAAACTCGCCAGCTCTCAGGCTTCTCAATATATCCACCCGCTCCATGGCATCTATCTCAGAATGCAGATAACGGCTTCTGATATCCAGCCTGCGGAGATAGTCCGAAAGGTCTTCCGCCATTTTTTTTGTCAGCGTAGTAACCAGGGTACGCTGCCCCGAATCGGCTCTCTGCTTTATTTCGTAGATCACATCGTCAACCTGATTTACAAGAGGACGCACCTCAATTTCCGGATCAAGAAGACCGGTAGGCCTGATGATCTGTTCAACAGGAACTGAATGAGCCAGTTCGTATTCGGCAGGAGTAGCGGAAACATATATCACCTGATTCTGAAGGGACTCGAACTCCTGGAATGAAAGGGGCCTGTTGTCCAATGCGGATGGAAGGCGGAAACCGTTATCCACCAGCACCGTCTTGCGGTTCCTGTCCGCATTCTGCATTGCACGGAGCTGAGGGACAGTCACATGTGACTCGTCAATAAGAGTAATGAAATCCTCAGGGAAATAATCTATTATAGTCCAAGGCCTGGAACCAGGTTCCCTGCCGGCAAGATGCCTGGAATAGTTCTCTATTCCCTGGCAATAACCTATTTCCGTCAGCATTTCCATATCGTAAGTTGTGCGCTCGTAAATGCGCTGCGCCTCTATGAGCTTGGCACGCTGCTCGAAATACTTGACCTGCCCGCGCATCTCCTCCATGATACCCGGCATTGCGGCCTTTATACGCTGATCAGGCATTACAAAATGCTTTGCAGGAAGAACAGTGACATCGTTCATCTCCTCAATGACGGCCCTGGTATTCAAGTCACATCTTGTAATGCGCTCCACGGTATCTCCCCAGAAATCAATGCGCACAAAATCCTCCCTGTGGGAAGGATATATCTCCAGCGTATCACCTGCCACGCGGAACTGGCCCCGTTCAGGTGCCACGTCATTACGGGTATACTGTATCTCCACCAGGCGCTTGAGTATGTCCTTTCTGGGAGCATCCTCATCCAGAACGATCTTCGCTTTCATGGCGTCGAAGTCCTCGGGAGAACCCAGTCCATATATACAGGAAACTGAGCATACCACGATCACATCCCTGCGTTCCAGCAGGGAACCTGTGGCAGCCAGTCTGAGCCGCTCCAGCCCGCCATTGAGAGCAGAATCCTTAGCTATGTATGTATCCGTGGCTGGAATATAGGCCTCGGGCTGGTAATAATCATAGTAGCTTACAAAATATTCAACTGCATTATTCGGGAAAAAAGACTTGAACTCGCTGTAAAGCTGCGCCGCCAAAGTTTTATTATGGGAAATAACAAGTGCCGGCCTCTGAACGCGGTTTATGACATTGGCCAGGGTAAAAGTCTTTCCGGAACCTGTGACTCCCTGAAGAGTCTGGTGTCTCATGCCGCATTCTATGCCGGAGGCCAAAGCATCAATGGCTTCAGGCTGGTCGCCGGACGGAACATATTCCGAAAACAGTTCAAATCTTCGGCCCATTTTCTAACATTATCCTGTTGAGTCCAGATATTATGGCACGCACGGCTCCCTGGTCGATATTGGAGCCGAAACCTATTCCGTAAAAGACGCATCCATCCTTGTTCTCCAGAGTGACAATGGTTATGGCTTCCGCTTCGACAGTCACACCCATTGAACGCTCCTCATACTCAAGAAGCTTGAATCCCGGAATGTCCAACCGGCGCAATGCATTCGCAAATGCGGCCACTGGTCCGTCCCCGGTCTCATGTATAATGCGCCTTTCTCCCTTGAAGTCAATATGCACTTCGGAATGTATCCTGTGCGGATCGTCCCTGTCCGGTCGGGGCCAGTAGTTGACAAGTCGGATCGTAGCCATGTCGTTCTGTGAGCC
>JAZURH010000313.1:0-15913 GCA_045606125.1 Lentisphaeria bacterium
GGAACCTGGTTGATATGGCCGGCAGCCGTGCTTCTGGGCATCCTGGTCTCCTCTCTGGAATTCGTGTGCACCGGCCAGATCTATCTGCCCACCATAATGGCGATAAATTCCGGCGGATTCAATCTGAAGGCCCTTGCAGGACTGGTGGTGTACAACCTGGCTTTTATACTTCCCCTTCTTGCAGTGACGGTGCTGGCCTACGCCGGTACAGGAGCCAGGGTGATTGCGGATGCGGCGCGTAAGCATCTGGCTGCCACCAAGACCATAATGGCCGTAATGTTCCTTATGCTCGCAGTGCTTATGGCATGCCTGGCGTAGAAAAAAATAGGATATTTGCATTTTTTTTGTGCTGTTTTCAGGTGAAAAATAAAAAAATGCAAATGAGTGACTTGCAAAGAAAACAAGTTTCGCTAAATTTCATCCGCTTTTTTGAGAAGCCCCTGCGGTCTCCCGGAGATTTTGTGGTTCTCCGGACAGATGATCGGGATGTTTTGAAAATAGAGAATGCTTTGGCGCGGCGGATACCTGGATATGCGGTGTGTCAATGCGGGTAAAACGGCGTTTTTTATGTGACTTGCCTTGATGAAAGCCTGTTTTTCAGGTGAATTCTTGGGAAAAGTGTGAAAAATGCGGTCTATCTGCTTGACTCAATTTGAATTTCAGGTATATTAGTGCGTAAAATTAATTCTCACTGCTTGATGCTTGCTTGATTTACTTTATTGATAGATGGTTTTCAACCAAGTAACTTAAGGAGGAAAAACAGGAGGGATTGGTTTTCTGAAGGCTATTTGATTTTTTTTGAACAGATTTTTTTAGTAGTGTGGTTTAGGTAAAAGTTGTCAGGTGCCCGAAAAGGTGCAGGGCAGCAAAGTGTGCAGGTCTCAGCCAAAGGGGCCTGTTGGTAAAACAAAAGAAGGAAAAAGAAAATGAAGAAACTGTTTGTTCTTTTTGTGGCAGTTGCCGCAACAATGAGCGCACTCGCAGCAAGCAAGACGGTCTATTTCAATCGTCCCCAGTTCCAGAAGTATTTAGATGCACAGGCTGATGGCTACAACAAGCAGCTCACAGTTCCCCTGATCTACAAGGGCACAATGAGCACTGTTACGGATGCCGGTATCACAACATTTGATGATGACTGCGTTGTCGACGACAAGGAAAAGAAGACTGTCTTTATGACAATCTGCCAGCCCTGTATTGACTGCTATCCCTGCGAAGTTCTCCAGATCCAGGCCAGCGATGAACCCGTTGATTCCCCCACAACGGAAGATGAACCCGGTTTTATCACTGTTTGGGATCTCTATATCATCAACGAAATCGACAAGAAGAACAAGGAAGTCTACATCGATGTTATCGACATGGCTGCTGACAGTGACACATTCTTCACTGGCCCCCTCAAGGGCAAGGCTCTCATCGCTGCTGTTCAGGATGATTCAGCTGCTGCCATCCCCTTCCTGGTGACCGGCAAGAAGAGTGACTATAAGTTCAAGTTCACTGAAGCTTTCCTTAGCGATGATCTCGAATGGGTTAACGAGGGTGCTGTCAGCAAGCAGACTGCCTACATTAAGTCCATCGCTTCCATGGACGGTGCATTCTCCGTTTACTACAACGCAGTTGCCAATGGCTTCTACTTCATCGCTGGCGAAGTCAAGCTGAGCCGCAACGCTTCCCTGACCAAGAAGGCTATTGAGACTGCTTATGGTTACGAAGGCGCTCCCAAGTTCAAGAACTGGGAAGACTGCGTAGACCCCATCGAAGCTGAATATTGCGAAGAATACCTCAGCAACTTCGATGTGAACTACTTCGAAAGCGATCTGTACAAGAAGTATGATGTTTGGTTCACAGAGTACACAGCCTTTGCAGACTACAAGGACGAACTCGCAGCTGCCTTCGAAGAAGAATTTGCTGCTGAAGAAGACGAAGAGAAAGAATATTGAGGAATAACTCTGATATTCTTCTGAGATGGATTTAGTCCATTGAATTACGGCGGGGAATCGTGGTGGACGGTTCCCCTCCTTTTTTTTCGAGGAGTGCATATTTATGGATAAAAGGCTGTTTGTGTTTCTGGCGGTCATGCTGATCGTTATTGGATGTGAGCGAAAAGAATCTGCGTCTGAAAAAGCAGCATTTGACGGGGAAGACATTCAGCAGGAGGACAATTCCTGGGGGTATGAAGACAAGCCGGTGGATCTGTCCAAAAAGAATCTTGAGCCTCCGTTGGAGATAGAGGGGGGGCTTGTGCGTAAAGTTGGAAATCTTCTCGAGGGTGAAGAAACCCGCTTTAAAATCACTTTGCGCAGCACGGGAAGCGAACCGTGGAAACTGCAGGAGATAGTTGCAGACTGTTCCTGCACCAATCTGGATGGAATACCCGGCGGTATAATGATGGAGCCGGGAAAGGACAGGAGCATGTGGGTGAAAGTTGACGCATCCAAGATAGCTCCGGGAAATTTTGAGAAGCATATATACTTCAATCCCTTGGAGTACAAGCCGGTGGTATTCAAGGTGACCGGCAGAGTTGAGAAGTTTTTTGAATGCGAACCTGCCGGACAACGGCAGATGCGTTTTGAGGCAAAGGGTGATCCCGGCGCAAAATGGAACACTTCCCTTGTTATCAGGGGCATAGGAAGTGCAGCCGGAAATTTGGAACTTGCCATAGACGAAGACGACAAGTCCGCAAGCCCGTATATTTTATCGAAGATAACAAAGATAGAAGATGGAGCATGGAAAGTTGAGGCGGAGCCCGTAAAGATCCTGCCTTATTCTGGCAGATTTTCTGCTCCTGTTAAGATAAAGGTGATAAAGCCGGAAGGGTATCCGTCTTTTGCCGTAAATGTAACCGGGAAGGTGGGTGTCCCCATTGTATGGAGGCGCTCAAGCGTGTCACTTGAGGAAAAGGATTTTGTCGGGGGCGTTGCAAAATTGAGTTTCCAGCTTGGCTTTGATCCCGAAGATAAAAATCGCAAAGGCAGGACAAGGGCAATGAAACAGGCCGAGGATGTGGACTGGAAGAAGTTGTTTGACGCCCTTGAGGTGCGTATGCCCGAAGGATGCAGATACAGCAAGGTGTTCACCCGCTTCGGTGTGAGGCTTGATGTGGAGATTCCACGCAGTGCCATGCCTGAAAAGGGAGCATTGAAAATAGAAAGCGGGTGCAATGGAAACTGGGAAGGACGCACAATCACTGTAAGGATGAAGCGTCGTCCGGTGAAATCAGAAAATTGAGTCGGCCTTTTGCCCTTTATATGACTGACAGCAGGAGATGAAAATGACTTTGGAGGACAGTAGCGGTCTTCAGTGTTTGAAGATGTTGTTTTCGCAGGTCAGGCATGGTGTTAACTTTGCTGCCCTGATAAATGACTCTTTACTGGAAGAATACAGGAACAATCCTGGGGAAGTGCTGCTGAAACTGGCTGCAGACCAGCAGCAGCGCCCGGAACTGCATGCTTCCATAGAGGAGTTGGAGGGATATGGGGGACCTGTACTGGCACGCTGCAGTAACGGCACATGGGTTATAGCAGCCAGCAGTCAGCAGTTTTTCAGAGGAGATAATGTTGCTTTCGCTGACCCGGCAAAGGGGCCCAGAATGCTGTCTCTCGAAAGGGAAAAATTTATTGCAAATCTGGGGCAGGAGTTCATTATATTCAGGAACCTTGCCCAGGTTGATTCGGCGAAGCAAACACGGCTTACTGCCTTTGTGCTTATTGCCAAGCACAACAATGTGCAGGTGGACATCAGAGAGCTGATGCATGAATATGCCGTTGATGACATGGAGGTGAGAGACAATCTTTTCCGCCATATCGCATCAGAAAAGAATTTTAAGACAAAGACCTTGAAGCTGTCCTGGAAAAAAATGCAGGACAGCGGCTCCGTGGTGCCTTTTATCGCCATAAAGAAAAACGGCTGCTATGCTGTGTTCAGCGGAATGAAGAAGGAGGAGGACGGCACCTTCAAGGCAGCTCTGGTGGATCCCGCATCGCCAAAGTTTGGAACACCCGATAAATTCCTTTTCTATACTGAAGAGGAATTCAAGGAGGAGTACACTGGAAAGTTCATACTTCTGAAGCGGGAATACAGCATTACGGACGAGAACCAGCCCTTCAGTCTGCGATGGTTTATTCCCGAGTTCCTGAAGAACAAAGGCGTTTTCGGAATGATAGCACTGATGGTGGCAATGCTGTCGATCTTCTCGCTTATAATACCTTTGTTTTTCCAGATAGTAGTGGATAAGGTGCTGGTAAACCAGGCCTACAATACCCTTAATGTGCTTGGCATAGGCATAGTTGTCGTAATTGCCTTCAATGCCATAGTCGGCTATGTGCGCAGTTATCTGCTGCTGTTCGCCACCAATAAGATAGATATTTCCACTGCCACCAGAACCTTCACCCATCTGATGAAACTTCCGGTGGATTTCTTTGACAGGATTCCCTCCGGCGTGCTGCTTAAGCACATGCAGCAGACGGAAAAGATACGGGGATTCCTTTCAGGACAGCTTTTTTTCACCATACTTGATATTCTGTCCCTGTGCGTCTTTTTCCCTTTCCTGCTGCTGTACAGTCCGGTCCTCACATTTGTCGTCCTGGGATTCTCCCTGCTTATGGCGCTGGTGATAGCCTGCCTTATACGTCCCTTCCAGAAGCGGTTGGATGAATTGTACCAGGCTGAGGGAAAACGCCAGAGCATGCTGGTGGAGACAATACACGGCGTCAAGACAGTCAAGTCTCTGGCTCTGGAGCCAGTTGAGAAGAAGATCTGGGATGATTGCACCGCCTACGCCATTAAATCCCATTTCCGTGTTGGCAAGATATCCATGACGGCTCAGAGTATAAGCCACATGCTTGAGATGCTCATGACCATTTGCGTGATCTGGCTTGGTGCCCATCTGGTGTTTGACCATGAAATAAGCATAGGCGCCCTTATAGCTTTCCAGATGCTTTCAAACAGAGTGACAGGTCCTCTTGTGAAGATGGTGGGCCTGATCCATGAATATCAGCAGATAGCCCTTTCTGTCCGCATGCTTGGCGTAGTAATGAACACAGCTCCTGAACCGGCTGGTGGCGGCGTCCGCAATCAGGTCAAGGGTCAGGTGGAGTTCGAGAATGTCAGTTTCCGCTATCAGCAGGATCTGCCCTTTGTGGTGAAGAATTTCAGTCTTTCTGTCCCCGCCGGCAGCACCATTGGCTTTGTGGGGCGTTCCGGTTCAGGAAAGACCACGGTTACAAAACTGCTGCAGTCCCTGTATTCGGTCACCCAGGGTCTTATAAAGATAGACGGCATTGATATACGGGAACTGGACAAGGCGCATCTGCGCCGTAACATAGGCGTGGTGTTGCAGGAAAATTATTTCTTCAGCGGCTCCGTAAGGGACAATATCTCCATGCCCAAGCAGAGCGCCAGTCTGGAGGAGATAATCTATGCTGCCAAGCTTGCTGGCGCGGATGAGTTCATACAGAAGCTGCCACGGGGATATGACACGATTCTTGAGGAGAACGCCTCCAATCTTTCCGGCGGCCAGAAGCAGCGCCTTGCTATAGCCCGGGCATTGCTGACAAATCCGCCCATCCTTATTTTTGACGAGGCTACCAGTGCTCTTGACCCGGAAAGCGAGGAGGTCATACGCCGCAATCTCAGAAGCATAGCCAGAGGAAGGACTGTCATAATAGTGTCCCACCGCCTGAGCATAGTCAGCCATGCCGATAAGATCGTTGTCATAGACAAGGGTGAGATCAGCGGTATGGGTACTCATAAGGAACTGGTTTCCCAGCCGGGCATCTACCGTGAGTTCTGGAGACAGCAGATGAGCGTGGAGGAAGAAGCATGAAAGACAGCACACCGGCAAAACTTGTAGAGTTCCAGCCAGATGCGCTGGAGATAAAGAACTCCCGCCTGCCCTGGATAATACGCATGTGCGTGTGGATACCGTTTCTTGTTCTGGCACTTGCCATAACCTGGGCGTGCATTGCCGAGGTTGACATGGTGGTTCAGAGCACAGGCACCCTGGTGACAGACCAGCCTACCATCGTAATGAAACCCCTTGAGCGCTCTGTGATACAGGCAGTCAATGTGAAGATAGGGGACATTGTTAAAAAGGATCAGATTCTCATTACTTTTGATCCAACCATAAACCGTGCCGAGGGTGAGCGTCTTGCAAATGAGATGCTTGCCCAGAAGGCTGAGCTTTCAAGACTGCAGGCGGAGTTCAGCGGCAAAGACTATCTTGGCGGGGAGAGCCAGTTTGAACGCTGGCAGATGACCATATTCAGCCAGAGAAAGGAGTATTACCAGGAGCGTATGAACTATTTCGCCGAGGCCCTTTCCCAGATAGATGCCTCCCGCAAGAGCCGGGAAGACAGCCTTGTCAAGCAGAAGGAACGGCTTGAGGCCATCAAGGGGCTGGAGGAGATATTCCGCAAGCTCCATGAAAAGGGCGCAGCTCCCTTGAAGGAGTACATTGAGATGTCCATCAGCAGAATGGAAATGGAGGCTGCCGTGGATCAGCTGGAGAATGATCTTCTTGAACTCAAACACAGGCGCGGGACAACGGAGGCTGAGCAAAATTCCTTTATACAGCAGTGGCGCAATACCATTGCTGAGGACATGGTGAAGGTGGACAGGACCCTTTCATCCACGGAAAAGGAGTATGAGAAGATAGAGCAGCTCATAGAGTATGTGCATCTCCGGGCTCCCTGCGAAAGCGTGGTCCATGAAGTGGCCGAGTTTTCACCCGGTTCTGCCGTAAGGGAGGCGGAGGCGCTTATAACGCTGGTTCCTCTTGAAGGCAACATAGAGCTTGAGGCGGAATTGCGTCCTCTGGACATCGGCAAGGTGACCTCCGGCGCACTCGCCAGGGTGAAGCTTACGGCATACCCATACCAGAAACATGGCACGCTGAATGGTAAAGTGCGGAATATCTCCGAGAATACGCTGCAGAAGCAGGCGGCGGGGCAGCAGATCTCCTACTACAGGGCGAGAGTTACTCTCAGCGGAAAACTGGAAGGTGTGAAGGACACTTTCAGGCTGATACCCGGCATGGAGGCCCAGTGTGAGATAAAGTGCGGCAGGCGCAAGGTGATAGAATATGTGCTCTATCCTCTGATAAAGGCACTGGATGAAACCGCCCGTGAACCTTAATGGTCGCTGATGCGGCAGTGCGGGTTTGCACCCGCACCACAGAACAGAAAATGCCCATTTCTGTTCTGTGGCGAAAGCGCAAGCTTTCGCTGCTTGCGCAGCGCGCATTTGAAATAATTGGACATTGTTGTACATTATTGCCCGTTATTTCAGCGGTTTACGCAGTTGAATAAATCTGTCGTTTGTGGATTGTTTTTTAGGAAAGGTCAGATGACGTTGATAGCCGTCACCGGCGGCATAGGCGCCGGTAAGACAACGCTGATGCATCAATTCAGGTCTCTTGGAGAGGCGACTGCTGATGCGGATGACATTGCTCATGGTCTGTATGAACCGGGGCGGGAGGCGTACGCAGCCATGTTGTCCCGCTGGGGCGAAGGTATACTTGCCGCTGATGGAATGATAAACCGGGGCAGGGTAGCGGAGATTGTTTTTTCCGACAAAGGGGAGTTGTCCTGGCTTAACGGGCTGATGCATCCGCTTGTGCGCCGTGAGATAGAATTGCTTTCTGAGGGACGACGCCTTTTCTGCGCTATACCGCTTCTGTATGAAAGTGGATGGGAGGACAGTTGTGATGCGGTTGTCGCCGCCTGGTGCCCCGCTGAAGTCCAGTATTCCCGCCTGCGTGCACGCGGATGGGATGACAGAGAAATAAAAAGAAGATTGAACAGTCAGATTTCTATGGATGAAAAGATGTCCAGAGCCGATTATGCAGTGATAACAGACTGTTCATGGGAGTGTCTTGCCCTGCAGTGCAGATATTTGCTTTCTGCTGCAGTGGGCCTTTGACAGACAGCAGCAGACGGTTCAGGACTGCATGTGTGTGCCTCCGGTGTATCCGCTGCCTTCAATAGATGGAAGATGAAAATATGAGTGAAGAAGAAAAAAGCATTGTAGAACCGCAGACAGCCGCGGAAGCACCGGTTAAGAAGCGCAGAGGGCGTCCACCGAAAAATCCGGCTGCTTTGAATGCCGTCCCGGTTTCCACAGAACCGGCATCCCCGGTTGAGAAGGTCCCTCCGGCTCCGGAGAAAGTTTCGGCGCCTTTGGCTGATAAGGTTCCCGGGAGTAAGGAAGAATATGTTCCCCGTTTTTTCAGGAACCATGATCTTCAGCCCCGTACTATGAGCGAGGCTCCGGAAGGATATGTACGCAAGCCGTTTTCGAATCAGGAACAGCGCATTCAGCATCCTCAAAGGCAGTCCCACGGCAATGAAAACGGAAGTGTGCGCAATCAGATGCAGTCCGGTTTGCACCAGCAGAATGCAGGAGGGCGCAATTCTCTGTACCGTCAGCAGAACAATATCCAGAGAAGACAGCAGCCTGCCGTGCGGTCCATGCATCATAATGGAAATGAAATGGACGGGGAACATTCTCGGAATGCCCGTCAGAACATGCAGAAAAATCAGAAGAACAGGCACAGAAGAGGTGGAGTTTCTCTGGAGAATACCAACCGCAATCCTCGCATAGACGATATCAGGGAGATGGAGCGTTTCAGCGAGAATGAAAGGCTTCGCTTTGAGGAGGCGCAGATCCTTCAGCCTAAGAAAATGGTGTTTGAGGATATACAGACTCTTGAAAAGGATGCTCTTGCGGCGGTTGCCGGAAAGCTGGGAATGGAGGATTGCGTCAATGCAAGCAGGCTTGAGATGCTTCTCCATGTGGCCCATCATTACGGTGCGGATCCGGGAGTTTATCTTGAGGTCAGAGGCGTGCTCCAGGTGCTGGGGGACGGATTCGGATTCCTGCGCAGTTCCCGCAATAGCTATACAATAGATTGTGAGGACATTTTCGTAAGTCCTGCCATGATAAAGAAATATCTGCTTAAGACAGGCGATACCATAGTCGGACGCATAAGGCAGCCTTCAATGAATGAACAGTGCTTTACTCTTGTGAGCATAGAGACAGTGAATGGTGATGATCCGGAAGTCAAGAAGCATGTCAAGCCCTTTGAACAGCTGACTCCCTATTTCCCGACTCAGCGTTTTATTCTTGAAAGGTCGCCTGAGGAGATGTCGACACGCGTAATTGACATGGTGACACCCGTCGGCCGGGGACAGCGCGGTCTCATAGTAGCCAGACCACGTACCGGCAAGACTGTGATAATGCAGAAGATAGCCAACAGCATCGTTGCCAACGACCCGGACGTGCATGTGATAATACTTCTTATAGACGAGCGTCCTGAAGAAGTCACGGACATGAAGCGGGAGGTCCGGGCCGAGGTGGTCAGTTCCACTTTTGACGAGCCCCCGGAAAAGCATGTGCAGGTGGCTGAGATGGTCATGGAGAAGGCCAAGCGTCTGGTGGAACATGGAAAGCATGTCCTTATCATGCTGGATTCCATAACCCGTCTTGCCAGGGCGTACAATACGCTTCAGCCCCAGAGCGGGCGCATACTTTCCGGCGGTGTGGATTCCAATGCACTGCATAAGCCCAAGCGCTTCTTCGGTGCGGCCCGTAACATAGAAAACGGCGGAAGCCTGACCATACTTGCCACTGCGCTTGTAGATACGGGAAGCAAGATGGACGATGTTATTTTCGAGGAGTTCAAGGGAACAGGCAATATGGAATTGCATCTTGACCACCGTCTGGTGGACAAGCGTCTGTATCCTGCCATAAATGTGGAGTCCAGCGGAACCCGCCGCGAGGAGCTGCTTGTCCACAAGGACGAGTTGGAGCGTCTTTGGGCATTGCGCCGTGCATTCTGCGCTCTTACTTGCACAGAGGCGATGGATGAGCTGCTGAAGCGCCTGAAGAAATACAAGACAAACATAGAGTTCCTTCTTTCCCTCAAGATGCCGAAGGAGGACGAATAAGTCTGCAGCCCGGCCGTGTCCATGAGTTTTTCATTCAGAATATCTGGTGACCGCGAAGGTCTTGTTGAACTGGACAGGCGGGGGCTTATAGCCGCTGCCGACGAGAGCGTGGAGGACTATCTTGCCCGTCTCCGTCGGCTTCAGGCAAACATAAACAGGATGGAAGCCTGTCTTGAGAAGACGGGTTCATACGAGATAGACGGTTTGTCGGTGCAGGAGCGGGCCCGCATAAAGCCCTCTTTTTTCAAGGATGCCGGAGCCAGATGCCATGAATTGTATGGATTCACGGCAGATTGGGTGCCGGCTTTTTTCATGGATCCGGGATTTGCATTTCTGTTTGGCGGATGCTCCTTCTGTTTCCTGCCGGATTTTTTTGCCATGTTCATAATACGGAAGTCTTTCCGCAACCGTTCCCGCTGGTTTATCTACAGCAGGGACGAGCTTCTTTCCCATGAGATGTGCCATATTGCCCGGGCGGCCCTGGATTCCATGACATACGAGGAGACTTTTGCCTACAGGACATCTGTTTCTGCGTTTCGAAGGCTGTTCGGCGGTATGTTTTTGCGCCCGGCGGACAGTTTTATGCTGCTGGGAAGCACATTGATCCTTCTTCTTGCTCAGATATGCAGGTTGTATTTCTTCCCCCTGCCGATGCTGCCATTCTGGCTGCTGCCGCTGTTTGCGGCAGGATGGCTTCTGCTAAGAAATTGCATGATACGCAGGCGCATGGCTGCTGCTGAAAGGACTTTGGCGAAAAAGTATGGGGAAAGGGCAGGGGTGGTACTTTTCCGCTGCACGGATGAAGAAGTCAACGCACTTGCCCGGGGTGAAATACCAGCCGCACTTTCAGACGAAGGCACGGCACGGGGAATCGTGCTCAATACCTATGTTTGATCCGTCAAGCACATCCCTGATGCAATCACATGGCTGCAATGGCCTGTTTGCGCTGTTGTCCCATAATTTTCATCCATGATGCCGGATGGATTTTTTTCGTTTCTATCTCACCTTAAACCTCCAGAAACGTCTCCGTCTGAAAAAATTATGGATATCTGCTGCTCATTTGCAGACGGCTGATTGAAGTAATCGCCCAATGGGATATATTATGTCGTTTTCAACACGGAGCGTGAATAAGTGAAGATCAAAGTACTCATAGCGGATGAGGACAGTAATCTGGCGGAGGTTCTGAAAGGAATGTTCCGCCGTATGGACTGTACCGTCCGTGCATGCAGTGATTCGAATACGCTCTGCAGATTGCTCGGTGAAGAGGATTGGTCCCTTCTGCTCTGCAGTCTGTCTCTTCTTCCCGACTGTGTATGTCTTGCGCCGGTTGCAGTAATGGCCTCATATTTTGAATCCTGCCAGGCGGATGAAGCTGTAAAGCGGGGGCTGGCCTTTGTGCGTATACTTAAGCCTGTCCGTCAGGGTGATGTTCTTGCGGCTCTTGATGCTGCGGTAGCAATGGAGCGGAGCTCCGTGCAGGATTCCTGCGAAAAAATGAATGAGCCTGCATCCGGTGAACTGCATTTCGGTTTTATGATAGGTGAATCCCCGTCCATGCAGGAATTGTACAGTCAGATAGAGCGTATGGCAGCCAGCGGGATGAATGTTCTTATACGCGGCGAAAGCGGCACCGGTAAGGAACTTGCCGCCCGTGCCATACATGCAGCCGGGCTTGGTGCGGAGCGGCCTTTCCTGGCGTTGAATTGTTCCTCTATGAGCGATCAGCTTCTTGAATCAGAGCTTTTCGGGCATGTCCGTGGTGCATTTACGGGCGCAGTAAGGAGCAAGGAAGGACTTTTTCAGGCGGCGTCAGGCGGAACTCTTTTTCTGGATGAAATAGGCTCAATTTCTTCGAATATGCAGCGGGCGCTTCTGCGTGTGCTGGAGGAACGCAAGGTGCGTCCCGTGGGCGGTACTGAGTTTATCCCGGTGAATGCCAGGGTCATTGCCGCCACTAACGAAGATCTGGAGAAAAGCATAGAAGACGGCAGATTCAGGCTTGATTTGTTTCACAGGCTGAATGTTCTTCCACTGAATCTGGTACCTCTCCGTGAACGCCGGGAGGATATCGGTCTTATAGCGAAGCATATAATATCGGGAAGCAGTCGCCCTGAACTGCGTTTGGAAGATGATGCAATGGCGGAGCTTTCCGGTGGAGACTGGCCCGGAAATGTGCGTCAGTTGGAGAATGTGCTGCTCAGAGCCGTGGCACTGCTTCCGGGGGACAGGAATGTGATCAAGCGGGAGGATTTGCCCGATGATCTGAAGGCTGCAAAGCCTGTCAGGTTGGAGCCCGGGCCAATGCCAGTGCAGGCAGATCAGATGACTTTGAAGGCTTATCTCAAGATGTGCGAGCGCACTTATCTCCGGGATACTCTTGATCGCTGTGGTGGAGACAAGGAAGCGGCCAGCCGTCTGCTTGGCATAAGCCTTGCCACATTTTACCGTAAATATGAGGAGTAACAGCTGATATGGGTAAATATTTCCTGACATGCGCGGTATTATTTCTGGTGTTTCTGCAAGTGTCCTGCAACAGTCTTGTTCGCAGGCCCAGCTTTAAATTGGCCATACATCAGGTCGTACCGGATGCTGTGCGGGATAATGCCGGTTCCTCGCTGATAGTGAGGGTACGTTCAATAGACGGCCGTGAGGAGCGGATGGTGCGCAGTTTCCCCATGATAGATTCCCGTCATATTCTGAAGATAGATGTGCTGCGGCAGCCGGACGGACGGCGCGCCGCGCTTAAAATATACTTTGACAATTTTGCGCCCGGCATCTGGTCCGAAGTGCATGCTTACCACCCCAGAACCGAGGCAGCTTTTGTGGTGGACGGCTTTTTGAGCGGATTTATGGAGCTGCCCCAGGAACTGGGAGAGGGAGCCACCCTTGTCACAAAGCCCCTGTGGAGTCTGGCTGAAGCCAGGCTTATTGCAGAGAATGCGACGAAGAACTATGTAATAATCAATAAAAGATAAAGGGTGCGAAGTGCTTCAAGCATCCGCATCTGGAGTGAAATCAGGAAAAAGGAAACGTAGATGTCAGACAAAAGTATTTTCACCGGCCTTAAGGATTATCAGGCTTGCTTTGACGGGCTGGTAAAGGGCAATGAAGAGGATCTCGCCGCCATTCTCAGTTTCTTCGGCAGAGCTAATGAGGCACGTGCTGAATGGCCTGAGGATTTTGCCAAGCTGTTTCAGAACAGGCTCAGCAAATACTTTGACGGAATGGAGAACAGGAAGATTGAAGTGTCCCAGCTGCGCCTTCTCAGGGCCGCTCTGACTGCAAGGCTGGATTCTCCTGTTTTGCGCGAAAAGTATGCGCTTCTTGCAAAGCGCGAGTTCCAGTCCTACAAGGATCCGGCCGCACTGGTGGATGTGCTTGGTCTCTCAGGTACGGAGGTATCGCTGGATGTGGTGATATGCCGTTGGCAGCTGCTTCATGAGATAAAGAGCGCCGCAATATGCTATGACAAGGCTCTTGAAAGAGGCTGTATTGTTGCCCTGGATGACGCGAAGAGCGAAGTTCAGATGCAGTTTGCTCATCGCAGGACGGTTTCCCTGTCCGAGTTTATGAGCGATTATATAGTTGTAAGCGACCTTTCCAGTCTGCATACCATACTTTCCGGCGGTCTTCTTCCCGCCTACAGGGATGGCAAGGACATGCGCCGTATTCTTGAAGATTGCCTGGTGTGCGGCGGTCCTCTGCCGGAAGGCATTCTCAAGTCCATACTTGTGCCTGCCGTCATGAGTGAATCCCATTACAATGCCCAGGTCCTTGGCATAGTTGAAAAGCAGACGGCAGCACCGGCACGCAGTGATGATGTCGCTCCCGTATCCGAGGTGCGTTGGGATGAGAGCCGTACAGTACTGGAACTTTCCGAGAGACTCAAGCAGGTCACAACTCTTAATGTGGAAGGCGGTTTCAACAGGGAGAATGTGGCCCGCATTCTTACCAACGGCAAGGACCGCAGCGAGCAGGCTGAGAAGTTTGCCCTGTCCATTGCGCTTTTCCTGAAGAATGCCGATGCGGAAATGAAGGGGTGGATTTACTCCCTTTGCGAAAGTCTGGCAGATGCCTGCGTATGGAAGGATCCTGCCGTCTGCATTGAAGTATCCAACAAGATACCGGGAAAACTTGCCCAGAACTGGTTTGAGTTTACTGCAAGCGCAGTTGGAACGCAGTTCCTTGCCAAGTTGGTCATCAAGCTGCCCTACCGTCTGTGGACTCCCCTGGAGCATGCGTTGAACCAGTTGAAGAAGCGTGACGAACTGAAGGCAGAGGTGGAGGCCGCTCTGGCGACAGGCCGTGTTTCCTGCGATCTGGTCTATTGGCTCTGGCGTTCAGGTCATGATGAACTTAAGAAGAAGTATATCGGGGATGCAACCCTGATATTCAAGACGCTTCACGCTGAAGTCAAGGGCGATTATCTCAAGGCACAGAGAGACCTGCGCCGTCTGCTCCTGGATGATGAGGAATTTCAGATAATGGTCATGAGGGACGGAGACCATCAGGCCGTGGTGGACCTTATACGCTGCGCAAAGCGCTATCCGTTGTTGGATCCGGGCGAAATACAGAGCATTCTTGTCAAGATTTCCGAGATCTATCCCGAATTTATTTCTGATATTGAGGAAAAGCATAAGGGACCGACCAGGATATCCATCAGCAAAGTCACTTCCATCCGCGGATACAACAGGCGTGTTGCGGAACTTCAGGACCTGGTGGATGTTCAGATACCCGAGAACATCAAGGCCATTGAGCATGCCCGCAGTCTGGGAGACCTTCGTGAAAACTCCGAGTTCAAGTACGCCAAGGAACGCCAGAGGATGCTGGGACTCCGTCGCCGCGAGTGGGAAGACAGCCTGCAGGGGCTCCGTGCAACGGATTTCAGGGATGTGCAGATAAACGACATAATCGTGCCCGGATGTGCGGTAACATTGAAGTACAATGATAATTCCACGGAAGTTTTCTATATACTCGGACTGCTGGACAGCGAGCCTGACAAGCACATCATCTCATACGATGCGCCTCTTGGCAAGCTGCTTATCGGCGGAAGCAAGGGGGCCAGGATAAACATGCCCAACGGAGCCAAGGCGACTGTGGCGGAAGTGGAAAGCCTGTCCGAAGAAATGTACAAGTATGTAGCAGGTAATTGAAAATAACGGGGCGGTCGGTAAGCCGCCCTGCATCAACAAAGTCAAGAGAGGAAAAAAGATGACACAGATTTCAGCATTGCAGAAAGCCCGCGCAGAATATTCACCGAAGCTGCCCCCCGTGCTCAATGAGTGCGGTCCCTTTGCAGCAGCCCAGCTTGGCGAACCCACATGCTCAGTTGCGGATCAGGACCAGATAAAGGCACTGTTCCCCGATACATACGGTCTTCCCGCTGTCAAGTTTGTGAACGGCCCCCAGCGTGACATGCCCGCCATCAAGGTCGGCGTCATTCTTTCCGGCGGCCAGGCTCCCGGTGGACACAATGTGATTTCAGGTCTGTATGACGGACTCAAGGCTCTCAATCCTTCAAATGAGCTTTACGGCTTCCTGGGCGGCCCCTCCGGCCTTATTGACGACAAGTACATTGTCCTTGACGACGCCACAGTCGACCAGTACCGCAACACGGGAGGATTTGACATCATCTGCTCCGGCCGCACAAAGCTGGAAACCACTGAGCAGTTTGCAAAGGTGGCTGCCAACTGCAAGGCCCACGGGATCAATGCAGTTGTCATTATCGGCGGTGACGACTCCAACACCAACGCCTGCACTCTGGCTCAGTATATGCTGTCCAATAATACCGGCGTTCAGGTAATCGGCTGCCCCAAGACCATTGACGGCGACTTGAAGAACGAGTGGATTGAGGTTTCCTTCGGTTTTGACACTGCCACCAAGGTTTACTCCGAGCTTATCGGAAACATCATGCGCGATGCCAACTCCGCCCGCAAGTACTGGCACTTTATCAAACTGATGGAAGTCGGATC
>JAZURH010000314.1:0-2306 GCA_045606125.1 Lentisphaeria bacterium
CCCGCCTTATGAGTGGATTCAACCTGGAACAGCTGGAGGCCATGTACTGCCGTAACGGCTATCCGGGCTATATCAGGGAAATGGCGAAAGCCATGGAAATCAAAGGCGGACCGATTGATGAAGATGAAACATACGCCATACTCTGTGCCAGAACAGAAGGCTATGTTTCAGCTCATCTCTATGGCGGCGCACTGGACATCGCCACCGACGGACTTTCAAACAAAGAACTTCTGGAGACAATCCTCCGGGAAAACGGATTCAAAGTCCTGGACGAGACAGACCTGGGCGTGAAATGCATTCATGCATCATACAGGGAACTGACGCCGGAGATAATAAAAGAATAGCAGGCGTAAATCCGCCTTACAAAGAAACATATTCACACAAGGAAAGATCATGTACTCAGACAAAAAAACAGATGCCGAAAAGATAAGCTACTGCCTTGGACTGGATGTTGCCGCCAGAATGACGCACATGCCCTTTGATTTTGACAAAGAGGCATTTCTTGATGCAGTCAACACCATGCTCAAAGGTGAGAGACCGGATATTTCCCAGGCTGAGTTTGAAGCGCAGATGCAAAAGTTAAGTGACATTATGCAGGAAAAAAACAAGCAGAAGCAGGAAGCCAACGGCAAAAACAAAAAGGAAGGGGATAACTTCCACGCCGAATATGAAAAGCAGGACGGAGTGAAAAAGACTGCTTCCGGTCTCCTTGTCAAAGTACTGGCGGAAGGAAACGGAGCTTCCCCGAAGGCCACGGACAATGTACGGGTGCATTACGAAGGAAAACTTATTGACGGTAAAGTGTTCGATTCCTCCTATGCGCGCAATGAACCGGCTGAATTCCCGTTGAACGCTGTTATCGCCGGATGGACAGAAGGCCTGCAGCTCGCAAAGGAAGGCGGAAAACTGGAACTGGTCATCCCACCGGAACTGGGATATGGAAAGACAGGAGCCGGTGCTGCTATCCCGCCGGAATCAACACTGATATTCACAGTTGAACTCATAAAAATCATCTGAGGTCAGTAGAATGGCTGCAAAAATCATAGATGGAAAGAAAGTAGCGGCTGAGCTCAGGGCGGAACTCAAGGAAAAAGTTCTTGACCTGCGTTCAAAGGGAATCATCCCCGGACTGGCTGTTGTCCTGGTCGGCGAAGACCCGGCATCCCGCTCCTATGTCACGGCAAAGGAAAAGGCCTGCGCGGAAATCGGCATATACTCAAATGACAACAGACTTCCGGAAAACACCACAAAAGAGGAATTGCTTGCACTGATAACCAAGCTGAACTCGGACCCATCAATACATGGCATACTGGTGCAGCTCCCCTTGCCGAAGCACATCGATGAAAACGAGGTACTGCTTGCCATATCACCGGATAAGGATGTGGACGGATTCCACCCCATGAACGTGGGGCGTCTGGTAATAGGTCAGGATGCCTTCCTGCCATGCACCCCCCATGGTGTAATACAGATGCTCATACGCAACGGAGTCAAACTGGACGGCGCAAATGTGGTTGTTGTAGGGCGCAGTAACATCGTTGGCAAGCCGGTGGCAAACCTGCTGGTGCAGAAAGCCATTACCGGCAATGCCACAGTCACCGTGTGCCACACTCATACGAAGAATCTTGAAAAGTTCACCAGACAGGCTGAAATCGTGATCGCAGCAGCCGGAAGGCCCAACACCATAACGGCCGATATGATCACTGAGGGTACTGTCGTCATTGATGTGGGCGTGAACCGTATTGCAGCAGACACGCCGAAAGGATACAAGCTGGTAGGCGATGTAGACTACGAAAACGTGAAGGCCAAGGCTTCCATGATAACTCCTGTTCCAGGCGGTGTCGGGCCCATGACCATCACAATGCTGCTTTTCAACACAGTGCAGGCAGCATCAAAACTGCTGAAATAAACTGAGGTTCGCTCTCCACATGGGATACGCTGACATTCCATCCAAGCGCATAGAGGCGCATTCAAGAATATGCGCGGCAGCCGTGGCACAGACTCTTGCCAGAACAATGCTGTTCCGGCAACCGGCGGACAGGACACTGTCCGCAATGCTGAAAAAAAACCATCAGTTCGGCGCAAGAGACAGGCGCATTATCAGCGAAACACTGTTTTCCGTGCTGCGCTGGTGGGGCTGGCTGTGGAGGCTTGCCCCCGGCGATTTTCTTGAAATAATGTCTTCAGGCGAAATACCTGACAAGGATTATGAGTTTCAGGTACATGCCCCCTCCTGGTACGGCTGCTTTGCTGCGGCTTGGCTTCTTGAAGGGCGCCTTGAGCTTCCGCCTTCTGCATCCTGGTGGCTC
>JAZURH010000315.1:0-3981 GCA_045606125.1 Lentisphaeria bacterium
GCCGTAGATGGTATTGTTGCAGCACATGTAGACATAGGCATATTCCGGATCAACCTTCCAGGCAGATGCATCACCGATTGTGGAGAAATTGCACTTTGAACCATCATAGACCAGATCAATGTCTGCGCCGAGAATCTTGGCTTCCTTGATGGCCTTGTGGGACCATTCTCCGGTATCGCAATATCCGACCTTTTTGCCGGGAACCATAAGGTTCATGGGAACCATGGCAAACTGTGTACTTCCGCCGCCCTGAAGGAAAAGAACTTCGTAATCATCACTGATACCCATCAGCTTGCGGATGTTGGCCTCACAGGAGTTGATGACTTCTTCAAAGTTGGGAGTACGGTGACTTTCCTCTATGATTCCGTAACCGCAACCATGATAGTTCACAAACTCTTCCTGCGCCTTCAGCATGACTGACTTCGGCAGAACTGCAGGACCTGCATTGAAATTGTACACTTCTTCCATTTTTGGTGCCTTGAATGTTGTTCTTTGACATCTGACTGCCCTGTTTCGGCAGATAACCTGAAAACAGCACTAAATATATCTATTTCACCTTTTTTTTCAAGTCTGAGCAAAGCAAAATACAGACAATCACTGACAAACCCACACAAATTAAATCACAACTGATCCATAATTTTCATAATTATGCAATTGGGTGCTTCCAGCATCCGGATAATCTTCTTTATCGTCATTATTTCCATTTCAGGATGTCAGAATATCCCGCACGGTCTGGGCTATGGTTGCTTCCTGTCTGACAAGGTTCTGATAACACTGATTTCAACTTTTAAAATTACCTCCACGTTTAAGCGGAAATTCTCACATTTCTCCAAAAAGGGAAAAAACTGCAGTGCGCTGTCTGCAATTACCGCCGCCATTGTTCTCTGTGTCTTTTTTTACATTTGCCGCAAACAATCATTTACATAGTGGATGACATCAGTATATTACATCTGAATTACACAGTCTGCCTGAGTAATCTGCAGACAATGCACACGGGAAAAAGGGGTTCACATGGGGAGAATATTCATACTGCTGGCATTTGCCGTACTGGCGGCACACTGCCGGGAAATACTGCTTTTGCGGGGAAATACGGCAGAACAGAAAAGATATGCAGCGGCACTTGAAAAAAGCCTGAAAAAAAACGGGATAAAATATGACATCTTCGATGAGAAGTCCCTTGCTTCAAAACACCTGAATGGAATCTCACTGCTTATTCTGCCTCATAACGGTCCCTTGTCCAACGAAACATCAAAAGTCATAGCTGATTTTTCTGAAAATGGAGGAAAACTTCTTGCATTTTACACAGAAGACAAAACTGTAACCGACCTGCTTGGCATATCATCAGTCAAATATCACAAAACGGGAGGAAAGACAGGATACGCAGAGTTCGCCAATAAACTTGAGAAGTTTTCTTGCTTTCCGGATCGTGCGTACTACAGCCCGGGCAGCATAATGATACCGAAACTCAAATCCGGAACAATAGCACTTGCCAGCTGGAAAAGAGCATCTGGGGAAAGCCTGAACATAACGGCAGCTGCATACAACAAAAACGGAATCTACTTCACCTCCGTGTATCCTCTGCGGCATTCAGAGGGAATGGAAGATTTCATTATATGCGCCATTTCCATGACAAAACCTGAAGTCATGAAAAAATACTGCGCCTCTATAGGAACAAAAGCATGCAGTTTTGCTGGAAATGATACTTTCGGAATAGTTGAAAAACGCATTGCTGCAAGCGGAAAAAACAATTTCTATCCCCAGTTGCAGAAAGCAAAGAAACTGATGGAGGAAGGCCGTGCCCGGGAAAGTACCGGAAACTACGGAAAAGCGATAAATGCATACAGAAAAGCTGACAGGCTGGCTGGAGATATCTATGTATCTACTGCTTCTTCCAGACCGGCTGAAATGCGCGGTGTATGGTGCCATTCTGCATACGGAATATCCGGCATGACCTGGGATGAAATTGCAGAAAGACTTGCAGCAAACGGCTTCAATGCACTGTTCCTCAATGCCTGCTGGGCTGATCTTGCGGACTATGACAGCGATGTACTGGAAGTTGCACCGGATGTTGCTGCAAAAGGAGACCAGATTAAAAAATGCCTGGAAGCATGCAGAAAACATGGACTGCAGCTTCATATCTGGAGAGTATGCTGGAACCTGGGGCACAGGTATCCGCCGGAAAAACTGAAAAAAATGCAGCAGGCAAAAAGAACGCAGATATCAAAAACGGGAAGTGATTCGGCATTTCTCACTCCTCACTTGAAGGAGAACCTGGAACTTGAACTGGCAGCCATCAGCGAAATCGCGGAAAAATATCAGGTGGACGGAATACACCTGGACTATATCAGATATTCAGGCAGCAGATTCGACTACAGTGATGGAGCAAGAACCGCATTTGAGAAGCATTTGGGAAGGAGAGTGGCAAAATGGCCGGAGGATTGTTCAGCAGGCGGCGTGGATTTCCAGGCGTTCTGTAAATGGAGATGCAGCAACATCTCAGTTCTTGCTGAAAGAGCAAGCATGGAAATCAAGGCAAGGAACCCTGCCATGAAACTGTCTGTGGCCGTATATCCGGAATGGAACAACTCCCCCGAATGGATAGGTCAGGATGTGTGTCAGTGGATAGACAAAGGATGGATAGACTTCATCTGTCCAATGAACTACTCGACTGATATGCGGCGCTATAAAATGTGGCTCAAAGCCCAGAGCAAATATATTTCCGGCAGAGTTCCTGTATATTCAGGAATAGCACTGTACATGTTGGAACATGACCCGCTTAAAGCATTGCTGCAGGTGGAAGAGGCGGCACGGCAGGGATTTGACGGATATATATGCTTTGACCTGAAAAACGCATTCATGGAAAGGTGCATGCCATCCTTCGGCAAGGCACTGAACAAATACAGCGCTGCCGTTCTGCCCCATGATTCAAGGACACTTGCATTCAAGGCAGCTCCGGGAGATGAGGACATAGACGGCAGATACAGAGTAAACGGGGTGATAAAGGCCTATGCGGACATTCCGGAACATCTGCGCAATCAATCCATGAAAGTATCCATTGAAATAGACGGGCGCAACTGGGGCGGTAAAGGCGTTTCGGCGCGTTTCACAAACACCGGCCTCGAAATAACATTGAACACATTTACTCCGGGAGGATACCGCATACGCCTGGAAAACGGCCCGTTTATGGCGCGCAGCAGTGTATTCAGCGTACTTTCAAATGAAGAGGCAAGAGAAGTCGTACTGCGCAAAGGTCCCCCCCGTTTCAAAAACAATGGTGGTATACGGGTGGCTGTATGGGATGATGACGCCTTTGGCGCAGCACCGATAATAGCCGCTTTGTCCTCTGACCCCGGATACGATGTTGCCGTACTGCACAACACTAAAGCAGAAAACCTGAAAAATTGTCAGGTCATAATACTTCCCCAGATGAGAATGGGAGAGAAACACTTCAAGGACAAGGCCACTGCCGACATCTTTCGTAAATATGTGAGGGATGGAGGAGGACTGCTTGTTACCCATGCCCTTGTCGGTACACGCTCCTACCCCATACTTTTCCCTGATATTGTAAAAACGGTCAATCAGGTTGCATTGCAGGAAAATGTGTGGCATATTTCAAAGGATGAAATACTGAGCGGTGTTCCAGCCGGGAAAAACACATCGGCAGCAAAAGACATGATAGAAATGACACCTGGAAGAAAAGGCAGAAAGCTTACCTTGTCGGAAAGCGGTAAATGCACAACCGTTGCCGGAAAGGTGAAAAAAGGAAGATTCACTGCCTGCGGAATGGGACTTGGAATAGACGGAAATGACGAGGACACGCCGCTGACCGCAGCGGAAAAAAACTTGCTTTTCAAAATAGTGCACTGGCTGGCCAACGAATAGTCAGGGAGAAAAATGCTTACAATAACTGACATTTCAATAAAAGGACACAGAATAGGAAAATCCTCCTGGTATCCAGGAATGAGGATGCTTATAAAATCC
>JAZURH010000316.1:0-10584 GCA_045606125.1 Lentisphaeria bacterium
TGGCCTCCGACTTTATGTTTGTTCTTGCGAGGCAGGTGTATCCAACGCCTACCAGCAGGGCATCTATGCTGGTGGCGAAGGCCAGCACAAGTATCTGGAGGAATGTGATTTCCTTTTCACATTTCCTGCAATCTTCTCTCAGCATTTTCACGCCCAGGTAAAGTAGCAGCAATGTTGCGAGTATGCGTCCGAATTTCAAGAGTATCGAGCCGCAGAATGAGGATGTCCACCAGCCAAGAGCGGGCATAAGGGCCTGAAAAAGTCCGAACAGCAATGATGCCGTGACGGCATGCTTCCATGTGAAGTTTTTTGAACCGCCTGCCCCCAGGGCCATGGATGCGGCCATGGCATCCATGGACAACCCCACACCCATAAGAAGCGCTTCTGTTATTGCATGTGCTGTCATGATTTCAATAGTGGAATCTTATACCAAAGCGTTTTTTTGTGAACTTGTTGGCAAGAATGTTTTTGCCGTTGGTCTCCGGTACCATGAATGCCATGCGGCATGTTACCAGTGTGATGGCGAGGAATATGCCGAATATGGCTATGTATGCATTGTTAGAATATATCATGGTACCATTTTCAAGCCTGGTTCCACCGAAAAACTGCATTGTGTAACCGGCTATTGTGCCGAAGATGAATACCATGGCGTAGGCTGAGAAGTTTATCAGACCTGTCAGTATGGAGAGTGACCCCTCGGAGCTGTATTCCTTTGTGGCGCTGCTTGTTATTGGAGTCAGTCCCGCCACCATGCTCATTATCAGAAGTGCAAGTGAGAACAGCAGTCCCCGTCCAGGAAAATCACCGCATAGAAGCCCCAGAAGTATTATTCCGCAGGAAACCGGGTGTATTACGCCCATTATGCGTATGAATATTCTTCGCCTGTTGCCCAGTTTTGCGGAAAGTATGCCTGTCATTTGGCTGTAGCAGGCCGGTACTATCAGAAGCAGCATGCTTACAAGAGAGGCTGCCGGGGCGCTCAGCCCGCAGGTATCCTCAAGGAACTTTTTCCCGAAGATGGACAGAACCGCGAAGTATATGCCGTAATTCGTGGTGTATGACAGTATGAGGAGGAAGTTGTTTCTGTTTGTTATGTTTTCCCAGTATCCGCTGAATCCAAGCTTTATGTTTGCTACTGGCTCTTTTTCGACTTTTCTGCTCATCAGGTGCAGTGCAATGGTCATCAGCAATGCCAGAATGGCTGGTATCAGCATGCAGATCCGCCATCCGAAATGGTGAACAGCATACACGAAGGGAACGGTGCCCAGCGCAGATGTCACAAATCCGCACAGGCATGTGGTTCCGACCACGGTGGCAAAGTGGTTGCCGTATACCTTGTTTGCCTCGTCTATGGCGCATGGAAACACAAAGCTGCAGCCTACGCCTACAAGTATGCGGGAGATTACCAGCATGGAATAGGAGTTGGCAAAGGGAAAAATCATGCCTCCTATTGCCAGGAACACGGAGGCGGCAAGAACCACCCGCAGTCCTCCATATTTCTGTATCAGCATGCCTGCCGGTATCTGTGTGAAGGCATATACAAGCATGAACATTGTTCCCACAGCCGCAAGTTTTGAGGCGGAAAGAGAAAAGTCCATTGAAAGTTCATTGAATATCTGCCCCGGTATTGTCACCCGCTGAAAACTGATATACATGTACATCAGAACTATAAGCAGAAATATTACAGGAGCAAATGTCTGTGTTCGTTTCATCGGGAAGGGGCTGTTTTATCATTGGATACATTGAATGGAAAAGAAAGGTTTAATTTAAGTTTAAAACGCTTTTTTGCAATCCGGTACGGCTGCGGTCTCCGGCATGTTGTTATGATTTTTGTTTGATGTCGCCGGAACATTGCATGACCGTTTTTTATTTGTTGAGACAGGCATCTTTTTTTGGTTTTGTATCAAGTGGAAAATTGCGGTACACACTATATATTACAAGCCAAAATGTCTTTATTAACAATGCATGGTCAAGAGAGGTGGCTGGTTGATATGAAAAAGCTGAATGTTGGTATAATAGGTTTCGGTACTGTCGGTGCCGGTGTCGCAGAAGCATTGCTTAACAATGCTGAGCTTATCGGCAAGCGCACGGGTGTTGTTCCTGTTCTCAGGCGTGTTGCAGATCTTGACACGGTGACTGACAGGGGCGTCAAACTGCCGGACGGCGTCCTGATAAACGATGCTGTTGCATTGGTGAACGAACCGGAAATCGACATAGTGGTGGAATTGGTTGGAGGAACCACTTTTGCGAAGGATATAATACTTAAGGCACTGGAAAACGGCAAGGCAGTCGTGACTGCTAATAAGGCACTCATCGCCACTTACGGTGAGGAGATCTTCTCCAAAGCCGCTGAAAAGGGCGTGGATATTGGATTCGAGGCCAGTGTTGGCGGTGGTATTCCCTGCATAAAGGCTCTCCGCGAAGGCCTTGCAGGTAATAGAATACGCAAGATCCTCGGTATCCTTAATGGTACCTGCAACTACATCCTTACGAAAATGGAAACCGATAAAGCGGATTTCGAGGATGTCCTTGCTGCTGCACAGAAGGCCGGTTATGCCGAGGCGAATCCAAGTCTGGATGTGGATGGATTTGACACGGCGCACAAGGCGGCCATACTTGCAAGTCTTTCTTTTGGAAAATGGTTCAAGGCGGATGATGTGCAGGTTCAGGGAATACGCTCTGTGACAAGGACGGATATAGAGTGCGCAGCAGAGCTGGGATATCGTATAAAGCTTCTTGCCGCCATAAAGGAAAACTGCGGTAAGATCCAGCTTGATGTATGCCCCGCGCTTGTCCCGGCAGATTCACTTCTTGGCAGCGTGAACGATGTGTTCAATGCCGTGTGGGTTGACGCCGATGTGGTTGGCAAGACCATGTACTACGGCCGTGGTGCCGGAAGGCAGGCCACAGCAAGCGCAGTTGTTGCAGATATAGTTGATATTTGCCTGAACATGGCGGCTGGAGCAAATCGCAGGAATCCTGCATTCAGGTGCTACGATGAATACGGTGACTTTATGGCGGCAGATGACATTATGTCCCGCTTCTATCTGCGCATGCAGGTGGTTGACAGGCCCGGTGTCCTTGCAAAGGTCAGCGGAATACTTGGCAGGCGAGGAATCAGCCTGGCCAGCGTTACCCAGAAAGAGACCAGGACCGAGCATGTTCCCATGATACTTCTCACTCATCTGTCAAATGTCAAGGCGATGGAAGAGGCATCAGCTGAGATTGCAGCCCTGCCGGAACTGGCAGCAGCGCCGGTCATAATAAGAATAGAGGATATGAACTGAGATAACAGGCGAAGGGGAGGAGGAACACGATGCGGGGAATGACGAACAGAGGAACAGATACTGCGGAAAACGGCAGACGATTCAAACTCATACGCCTTGTCATGACATTATTGTGCGTATGCGTCATGCTGTCGCTTCTGCCTGTCTACTCATACAATCCTCTTGAAGCGGACTATCTGCTTGCCGGTATGTGGGATATGGTGCCTCACAGCAATCTGCTTGGACAGTTCGGGACGCGCATTGGGTGGACATTGCTTATGGTCTTTGGTATTGCGGTATATCCGGTTGTTGCGTTAGGAATAGTTTCCTGTTTACGAAGGCTTCTAAGGCCGGATCGCAGCAAGCCTTTTTCCTTTGATTATCTTTTGTTCTATATTCTTCTGGCGTGCGGTTTGTCCATGCTTTTTGGGCTTTGGCCGGATGCTTTCGGACGCTGGACAGAGGCCTTGAACCTGCGTACTTTGCCCGGCGGGACTCTGGGGCAGCGTCTGGCATCGCCGGAAGGCATGCTGACTGTATTCATGAATGGTACGGGAGTGCTTATAATGGCATCCTTTGTTACCGTGGTCTCTGCCGGCATGATCATTTATTCGGACTGGTATCCATGTTTTATGTCTGCAAAAAAGGACAGGGAAACTGAAGAAGGACTTCCTGCCGATGATGTTTTTGATATATCCGAAAGATATGCTCACAACGATCAGGCGGATGAGCCGGCAAAACCTAAAAGTTACCGTAGAATTGAGAAAAAGCAGGAGCAGCCAGAGTCTGTTCAGGAGGAATATGCTGTAAGCCAGCCGTCTTCTGGAAATGGAGATTATGTGCTTCCCGGAGTGGCTCTTCTTGATGCCGATTCCCAGAATGATGCCGTTGTGGACGAGAAGGAGATAGAGCGCACCAAGCATCTCCTTCAGGCCACTCTCAACAATTTCAATATTGATGCGCAGGTTGTAGGTGCCATTCCCGGACCGCAGGTGACTCTTTTTGAGATAAAGACAGCCCCCGGTCTGAAGCTCAACAGCATAACATCTTTGGAACGCAATTTCCTTATGGATCTGTCGGCGCAGAGCCTGCGAATACTGGCTCCCATACCTGGCAAGGATCTTGTGGGTATGGAGATTCCGAATGAAAAACGGGCTATTGTTTCCATGCGCAGTCTTGTTCAGGACAAGAGCTGGCAGAATGCCAGGGAGCAGATACCTTTGATTCTGGGAAAGGACATAAGCAACAAGCCGCAGATACTTGATCTTGCAAAAGCTCCACATGTGCTGGTCGCAGGTACAACGGGAAGCGGTAAGTCTGTGTGCATGAACTTATTGATAGAATCCATGCTGCTTAAGTTCAGTCCTGATGAATTGAGATTTATCATGATAGACCCGAAGGTCGTCGAGTTTCAGGCATATTCAACTCTGCCTCATCTTATAGCACCGATCATAAATGAGCCCCTTGAGGTTCCGCTGGCGCTTAATTGGGCCATTAACGAAATGGAACGCAGATATCGTATTCTTGCTCAGGTCGGAGTTACAAACATTACCGCATATAACAGAAGACCGCCCCTTCCAGAGGATGCTGATCCGATATTGGATGAGTTTGGCGAGCCAATACCGGAAAAACTTCCGTTTATAGTATTGATAATCGATGAATTGGCGGATATCATGCTGGTTGCAAAAAGCGAAGTTGAAAACAAGCTTTCACGCATTGCGGCAAAATCCCGTGCCGTCGGTATTCATACCATCGTTGCGACCCAGAGGCCGGATGTAAAAACACTGACAGGTACGATCAAGGCCAATTTCCCTGTGAGAATAGCATTCCGCACGGCATCTCAGGTTGATTCCCAGACAATTATAAATGGAAAAGGAGCCGAATCGCTTCTCGGAAATGGAGACATGCTTTTTGTTCCACCGGGTGCCAGTGATATCAAGCGCATACAATGCGGCATGGCAAGTGATGAAGAGCGTAACAGGGTAGTTGCATTTGTTTCAAGACAGCTGCCTCAGAATTTTGACAGCAGCGTTTTGCGTGCTCCTGAAGACATTGATGCTGCGTCTTCAGGGGATACTGCTGAAAGCGGGGACAGTATGTTTGATCAGGCAGTAAAGATAATCCTGACCTCACGCCGTCCCACAGTAAGCTACCTGCAGCGTACACTGCAGATCGGATATAACAAGGCGGCCTCCCTTATGGAAGACCTGGAGAAAAGGGGGGTGGTCGGCCCGCAGATAGGCACGGCTCCCAGACAGATTTTGATAAAATCAGAGGATGATGTCCCTTCCGGGGATGAATAAGGCAGTGAGGGGATTATGAAGACAAGAACAGGTTCCGGAATGGATAAGGAATGGGGTGAGGATTCCTATTTGAAGGACGAACCGGTCTACGAAAGGGAAGACGCATCTGTGTCTCCTGAGCCGGACGGCGCGACAGCACCTGTCGATGATGAAAAATCTGATCCATTCACGGATGGGCTGGACGATGATCCCATAGATGAAATCGAAGAAGACTTTTCTCTTGAAGAGAATGAAGAGGATGAAGAGGAACTGCAGGAACAGAACGAAGCACAGCAGGAAACTGGCAATGCGACAGGCAGTGAAGAACCTCATTCTGAACAGGATGAGATGCCCCTCTTTGAAAAGTATTTCATAGATGATTCTTCCGTCAGGCAGAAGCCTCTGGACCTTACTGATTCTCATGATACTCTGGGAGAGCGCCTGATCAAGTACCGCCGGGCTGCCGGGCTGTCTCATGATCAGGTCTTTGCAAAGACCCGTATTGTGCAGGATTACCTTGCCAATCTCGAAATGGGGAGGTATTCTGAGCTTACAGGAAGAATATATGCCCAGCGTCATATAGCCACCCTGTGCAAATGCTATGGTCTTGATGACAGTATTATGGAAGAACTTCATGAATTGCTGGTCAGGGAGTACGAGGAATCCGGCTGCGCTGGGAATGATGTGGTTCTGCCCAATTCCGGAGTGGGCAGTTCTGTTTCTGAAAACAGGCATTCGAGCCTGTTGGCTAATCTGCCAAAGATAGTAATAATGTTTTTGCTGATAGCGTTGATTGTCATGATTGTACTCGCTATGATAGTTCCGCTGTTAAGCAAGTCCCGGAAGCATGTTGTAAGACCTGTGGACATGGCACCTCTGGTAGTTCCGTCTGAAGGTAGACCACATGTTTTCGGAGTCCCCAAATGATTTTTGAAGCCACATAAATGGCATGTTGAAAAAGGGGCGTGAGCCCGTAACAAATGAAGGTGAGAAAATGAACAAGAAAACTGTGAAAGACATTGCCCTGAATGGTGCAAAAGTTGTGATGCGCGTTGATTTCAATGTTCCTCTGAAGAGTGGAGTCATTACTGATGATACACGTGTTCGTGCTGCACTTCCCACCATCAGCTATATCGTTGAACAGGGCGCTGCCCTTATTCTTATGAGCCATCTGGGCCGTCCCTCCGGAAAGGGCTATGAGGCTGATTTCAGTCTGAAACCCGTGGCTGAATATCTTTCCAAGATGTTGGGCAAACCCGTTCAGTTCGCAGAAGACTGCATGGCCGCTGATGAAGCTGCCGCAGCACTCAAGCCCGGTGAAATCCTCATGCTGGAAAACACCCGTTTCTACAAGGCTGAAGAAGGCAAGGCAAAGCAGGCTGAAGGAATGAGCGATGAGGAGTTCAAGGCCAAGAAGGCTGAGATGAAGGAAAAGAAGGCTGCAATGGCTGAAAAGCTGGCATCCTATGGCAATGTTTATGTGAACGATGCATTCGGAACAGCACATCGTGACCATGCCTCCACCGCTTCCATCTGCAAGTTTATGAAGGCCAAGGGCGGCGCCTGCGTGGCCGGATTCCTTATGCAGAAGGAACTTGATTATCTTGGCAATGCCGTTGAAAATCCGGAGCGTCCTTTTGTCGCCATCATTGGCGGAGCCAAGGTTTCCGGCAAGCTGGAAGTTCTTAAGAGCCTTATGAAGAAGGTCAACTCCATCCTTATCGGTGGCGGTATGGCATATACATTCCTCAAGGCAATGGGACACAATGTGGGTAAGTCACTTGTGGAAGATGATTTGCTGGATACCGCTAAGGCCACTTTGGAGGCTGCAAAGGAAGCCGGAGTGAAATTCCTGCTGCCCGTTGACAACATTGCCGCTGACAAGTTTGACGCAGAGGCTGCTACTCAGATCGTGGGCAATGACATTCCCGCAGATTGGATGGCTCTGGACATCGGTCCCAAGACCGCAGAACTCTATGCCGCAGAAATAGCTGCTGCAAAGACGGTTGTCTGGAATGGTCCCATGGGCTGCTTTGAAATGCCCAAGTTCGCTGAAGGCACAATGGCAGTCTGCAAGGCCGTTGCTGAATCCGGTGCTGTTAGCATCATCGGAGGTGGTGATTCAGTCAGCGCAGTAAACAAGTCAGGTCTTGCTGCAAAGATGAGCCATATTTCAACAGGTGGTGGTGCTTCCCTTGAGTTCCTCGAAGGCAAGGATCTGCCCGGATGCTCTGCACTTGATGATAAATGAGTTGATTCCGTAAATGGTTCGAAATGCGTTCGGCCGTTTTATTAAGGCTGAAACGCATTTCAATGCCATACCGGAATTGTCTTATTTCAGAAAACAAGCATACAACAACATAAAACGTGAGGTAAATCAAAATGGCACGTCGTAAACTTATCGCCGGCAACTGGAAAATGAATATGACAGCGGCTGCAGGCGCACAACTTATCAAGGATATCAAGGCTCAGTTCGAATGCTGCTGCTCCGGCTGCGAAAACGGACCTGAAGTTCTGGTATGCCCCACATTTACAAGTATTGCCGCCGTTATTGAAGCAGCAAAAGGCACATGCATCAATGTTGGCGCACAGAACATACACTGGGCGGAGAGCGGCGCATATACCGGAGAGATCTCCGGCGATATGCTTAATGAACTGGGTGTTTCCTTTGTTATTATCGGTCACAGTGAGCGCCGCCAGTATTTTGGTGAGACGGATGCAACAGTCAATCAGCGTGTCAAGGCCGCGCTTAAGCACAACCTCAAGCCGGTTATCTGCGTGGGCGAGACTCTGGAACAGCGTCAGGCTGAAAAGACCATGGAAGTCATTGAAAGCCAGGTTCGCAAGGCCCTTGATGAACTTACGGCAGAGGATATGAAGAATGTTGTAATCGCATACGAACCAGTCTGGGCTATCGGCACAGGACTTACGGCCACAAATGAACAGGCCCAGGAAGTTCATGCGGTTATCCGTGCTCTGCTCAAGAACATGTTCGAGTGCCCCTGCGTGGCAGAGAACACACGTATTCTCTACGGCGGAAGCATGAATGACGGAAACGCTGCCGGACTTCTGGCACAGCCCGACATTGACGGCGGCCTTATCGGTGGCGCTGCATTGAAGGCTGACAAGTTTGCTGCTATTATCAAGGCGGCTAAATAAGTGATGCAGGGGGCTGGTTTTCCTGAGGGGAGGCCGGCCTTTGCTTTTGACTGTGATGAGAGCCATAGCCAAGACAAATCTGTTTTTGCGCATCGTCGGGAAACGCAGTGATTCCTATCATGAATTGGAAAATGTATTTGTTCCCCTTCATGAGATCTATGATGATGTGCAGCTTGTCTCCGGTACAGGAAAAGGTATTTCTCTTTCTGTTACCGGACGGGGATTGGTCGCTGACCAGTCAAATCTGTGCCTTCGGGCGGCGGATGCGTTCTGCGAAGCAGCCGGTGTTAAGCCCAATGTAGAAATCTGCCTTGAAAAACGCATCCCCATTGCCGCTGGGCTCGGCGGCGGTTCTTCTGACGCGGCGGCCGTGCTCCTTTTGCTGAATGATTATTGCGGCAAGCAACTTGGAGCTGATGAATTGCACACGCTTGCCGCTGGACTGGGGGCGGATGTGCCTTATTTTCTAAATCCTGTACCAGCCCTTGGAACAGGAAGGGGAGATGTTCTTTCGCCACTTGAATTGAACGGGCGTTTTGCAGTCATTCTTGCTGCTCCGTGTTTTCCGTTGTCCGTGGTATGGACTTTTTCACATCTTCAGCCGCCGGCATCGACAGCTCCCCGTCTGGAAGATTTTCTTGCGGCTGCCCGTTCAGGGGAAATTGCCGATATTGCTGCTGCATGCCGCAATGATCTTGAGGCTGCTGTTTTTATGAAATTCCCTCTTTTGTGTGCCATGCGGGATTGCATGCTGGAAAATGGCGCGCTTACTGTGCATGTGTCAGGTTCCGGTCCGTCCCTGTATGCCTTGGTCGAAATTGAAGATGCAAAGCAGGTGGCGGAAGCTTACAGCAGAATGTTTTCGGGATTTCTGCCGCCGTTTATCAGTGTGTTTGGTTTATGACTGCTGAAAAGACCGTATATCTTGCAGAGCCAATGGGATTCTGCGGAGGCGTAAGGCGCGCTATGCAGTTGTTTGAAAAAACAGTTGCAGAATATCCGGGGCAGACTGTCTATGTGCTGCATGAACTTGTGCATAACAGGACTGTTTCCGATGAAATGCGTAAAAATAATGCTTGTTTTGTGGAAAGCCTGGATGAGGTTCCGGATGGAGCGGTCGTTGTTTTTGGTGCACATGGAATCGGAACTTCTGTAGAGGATGAGGCACGGAGACGAAAATTGATATATTGTGATGCAGTCTGCCCTCTTGTTTCCAAACTTCAGAATGTTGCAGCATCAGCAGGAAAAGATGCATCTTTGATTTTTCTGGGAGACAGGAATCACCCGGAAGTGAAAAGCGTACTTGAAAGAGCCGTTGCGGAAAAAGTGTTTATGCTTGACGGTATTGAAGATCTGGATGATCTTCCTGCGCTGGAAAATGCAATATTTCTGTGTCAGACAACACGCAATGCAGGTGAAGTGGAAACAGTGGCTGGTGAACTTGCTCTGCGTATTCCCGGTTTGGTGAATATGTCACAGGTCTGTGATGCCGTATCCCGCCGCCAACAGACAATGGCGGAAATATCTTCAAAATGTGATTTGGTGCTTGTGGTTGGTTCACCGCACAGTTCCAACGGAAAGCGACTTCTTGCTGTGGCGGAGGAACGCTGTCACCGTGCTGAAATGGTGGAAGGTGCGGAGGATTTGACGGCCGGCATGCTGGAAGGTGTGCGTTCCATTGGCATAGGTTCAGCAACAAGCACATCGGACAAGGCAATTGACTCGGTTTTGAAAAAACTTGAAGAAAACGGTTTCTATATAAATTGATTTATTACCTGGATACAGAATAAAATATCCGGGTTTTCAGGAGGATGATATGCCGGAAACAGTTCCACAGCATATAGCTGTAATAATGGACGGCAACGGCCGCTGGGCAC
>JAZURH010000317.1:0-6947 GCA_045606125.1 Lentisphaeria bacterium
CCACAGACCGACGTGGCTACGATCCGACTCCATCACCGGAAAGAGCATGGGTAATAAGTATGGCATTGCTGCGGTCCTCATTGAGTTCACCGTACATCTCATACTCTATAACCACATTCTTCAGAAAACGGCCGCATTCAAGTTCAAAAGGCTTTCCACCGTTTTCGCGGCTGAGGAAAAATACCCTTGGAGTAGTCCACCCCACGGATTCAGGAGCGTCCGGTGATTTGTACTTCTTAGCCTTGCGCCAGTACGGGACCTCCTTCTTCAACGGTTCTCTTTGCTTGCTGAAAGTCACTTCCTCGTCTGTATTGGGTTTATTATAATTAGACACAACTGAATCACTCCTGATCACATGAATAATTAGAGTAATATATCCTGTTTTGCCTGTTGTGCCATAAACAGCGGCGTTTTACCGTCCAGAAACTTCATTCTCTCCGGTCCACTGCACTTCCACCGCTGCCTCTCCCGGCAATATTTCAGATTTACCGGCTGCGATTATCCTGGTCCGACCATAATCACGCAAGGCATCGGCCCCGAAAGCGCACCCGGCAGGCAGGCTGAAGGAAAACTTGTCTGACTTGATCTCCGGCAATGCAACTTCCAGCCAGCGGAGAAAACGGTCTTCTACAACATTGGTTCCGTCAAGATAATAAGTCCTGCCTCCATGTTCAAGCCTTGCGGCAAAACCATCCCCGCACATTATAGGGATACGCACCCTGGCATTGACGATTCCGGAGGGAACACATAGTTTTTTTTCAACAACAGCACCTCCCGGCGGGACCTCAAGAAAACGGAATCCCCCCACTGTCAAGGGACCATGGTCATAAAGCAGTTTCACATCAGGAAAATCACACAGCAGACCTTGAGGGCGTGCCTTTCTGTAAAATGCCGGCTCCACATTCTCCTGCCAGAATGAAAACAGAAAGCACACAAAAAAGACCGAGAAAAAAATCCAGAGTCCAGTTTTCATCCAGGCATCCCTGCTGATTTTACGCCAGTCCAACACCATATCGACAATGCCCACTGCAGCTGCTCCCGCTGCCGCAGCCATAAGCGGCAGGCTTGCCACCCTGAAGCGGGCAAGATTGTAGAAAAGTGCAGTGGCAAACCAGCTGAATAGAAGCATCTGCACAAAAAACACGCGAAGCTCCACCGGACCGTAATCTCCTTCGGCCTTTCTTCGGAAAAGCCCGATGCATGCCAGAAGAAGTCCCATAAAGGCAAGAGAACCGGTAACGGCAAAAGGCGGCAGGCCTGACAACCATGGGCATGCCCTTCCCTCCCTTTGCAGAGAAACATTATTGGCTATTTCCTGCTTGTCCCAGAACAGAAGCAGCGCCCGCAATTTGAGTTCTGCAAAGACAAAAGGTTCCCGAAGAATCCATCTCATTATGTTTGACGCCATGCCTATGCGCCCCTCCTCCGGCTTCAAATAGGCTTTTTCAACCCATTTGCCGTAGGTAAGGGGATATTCAAGCCCACCAGGCGGAGCCTCCGGAGTGTTGCCCAATGCAAGAACTTTGTCACCTGCTGTAGAAGCACCGCACCAGCGTCCCATGTATTTGCAATTCCTTATGGAAAACGGAAGCTGGGGCAGCTCAAAAAGCAGAAGCATGACCAGTGCAACAGGCAATGCCTGCAAAAATGCTTTCATCCGCCCCATGCCGCTGTCCGCCATGCGGCGACGGAAAAACAACCACATCACACCGGGCAGGAACAGCAGGGCATTGCCCCGCGTAAGCGTCGCAAGACCAAGGACTGATGCCAGCAGCAGCCAAAGCCACAAACGATTCCTGTCCCAGGCAAGAACCGCCAGCCACAGCAGAAGGGCAATCCAAAAACTCTGGATGATCTCAAACAGCATGAATGGTGTATAAAACACATGCATTCTGCTGACTGCAAGTATAAATGCGGCTGCAATCCCGATACGTGGACTGAAAATACGGCGACACGCAAAACCGGTCAAAACACAGGCCAATCCTCCAAGGACCACCTGCAGAACAATGGCGGCAGGTATGCCATCCCCGCCAAATATCCGGCAGAACGGCAAAAAAACACTGTAGTAAAAAGGCTGATAGTCAAAATGATCAGGCCACTTGCCGGAGCATATTTCCCCGGCAAGCCGTATATAGGTGGCCATATCCGTAAGGCTTGAGGGAGACTGCACGGAATCAAGACCATACATACACAAACTTGCACATCCGCGCAAAACGACAGCCAGAAGAAACGCAGCCGACACAGTCCACACAAAAACTTTATTGGATTTCATCTGCGCCATCTCCCCCGGAAAAACATCTGCCCCGGCTCCGTACCGGCAACAGGCGTTTAGTAGACAAAGACAATATATATGTCGTGATAAAAACAATGGCCGGCAATAATACCGGCCATTGCTGCACTGTCAGAACCTGTCGGCATCGTCCTGAAGCCCCATAGTCATCTTCCAGCGGGGATTCTTTCTGGATATATCCAGCGAGAAGAGGTTCTCTCCTTCATTCACCGACATGCCGAAAACATCCTTTTTCAGAGTGCGGGCGATCCAGCGTTCAAGCTTGAGAACAAGAAGCTTCCTGCGCAGGCGGCCCTGCATGTCCCTGTTCAATATGTTCGGCAGGGTATTTGTAGTTATAATATCATCCACGGAGGCGTCATTGAGATTTTCCTTCACTTCTGCACTTGAGTAGAAATGAGTGACAACAAATATTATGCGCTTGGCACCGGCCTCTTTGAGATGACGGCAGCATTCAACTATTGTATTGCCTGTACGCACCATGTCATCTATAACAACGATTTCCCGTCCCTTTATATCATCAAGGGAGGTGGGACTGTTTTCAGCTGCCTGTATGCTGACCTTGCGCTCACCGCTGCGGCACTTGTCCATAAGAAGCATCTGCGGCTTTATGGGAAGCAGATATTTCTGGGTTTCCTCGCACATGCAATTGTAGACTTCACGCACAAAAGGTGCCGCCCCCTTGTCAGGAGCACAAACAATGAAACCTTCCGATGAATTCAGCATCTGCTCATGCTGCACAAGATACATGGCATAAAGCGATGCCGGAGAAAGATTGAAAAAACGCCCCTTGAAATGCCTGTTGAACAGATCCTGAACAGATACGGAGTGATTATGAACCGTAAGAACAGAATCCACACCACTTGTGGAAAGCAGTTCGGCGTAAAGCCGGGCCGAGAATGGCTGCCCGTCAAACTTCTTGTAGTCCGCGATATTGCGTTCAAAGGCCACATTGCCGTATTCAGGCCTTGCACCACGATCCTGGGCACTGTAGAAAAGATCAGGTTCAACAAGTGTAACGCTGGCCGCGCCGTTATCCTTGGCTGAACGGGCAACAAGGAAAGTGCGCATGGCCCGGGCATTGCGGGTGATTTCACCACTGCATGAAGATACAATGACAACATGCTTGCCTTCAAGAGAATGCCCTATGCGCATCGGATCCTCTGTGTCATCACAGATAAAACGGGGGCAAAACTCACTATTGGCAAAATTCTTGAGCGCAATCTCATCGGAAACATCTGCTTTTTGCCCCATGAAATATGCAACATCACTAGCCAATGGATCGTCTGACACGGTACCAACGACTACGATTTCTCCACTCATCATCTTCTCCTTAGTCCAAGTCTGACCTACCACAATTCATTTTACCGTCATAATATAACCCGTCTTTCCATTTCCAAGAGCGGCATAAAACAATTTTATATCCAAAAATTAACTTAAATCAGCAATTCATGTAATATTCGGCAACGCAAAAACGGGGGAGCAGCTTAAAAACTGTCGGAAAACAATTGAGCAGCTTCCTTCAGGCTTCCATAAAACTCTTTTGCTTTTTATTTCATAATAGATTTTTTTTATAATAGTATTTTTTTTCATTTTTAGAATTTGATTTTTCTCTTTTAAGATGCAAAGTATAAAAAACACGAAAAAACTAAACCGCAAAATACGGTAAGGGACAATATAAAATGCCAATCAAGGACACAGCCGCAAAACTTTTCTTTAAAAACAAAGCCATTGCAGCCGATATTTGCAATGCATTCATTTATGGTGCAAAAGTGGTGGACGAAAAACAGCTGCATGAAATGCCGGCTGAACTGTACAAAATTAAAGATCTGCCTGTGGAAGGTTCAGAAACTGACAACCGTTTCCGCGACATGGTCTATATGTGCTCAATGTACACGGACAAAATGGCAGGGTACATGTTCCTGTGTTTCGAGGCACAAAGTTATGTTGACTGGAAAATGCCGGCCCGGGTCATGGAATATGAAGCAAGACAGTACATGATCCAATGCGAAGAGGAACTATTTAAAAGATTCAAAAAAATACTGCCGGTAATAACTATTGTGTTAAACCTCAGCTGCCGGAAGTGGAACGGCCCGAAAAATCTTTATGATATGCTGGGAAACATAGATCCCATATTGAAAAAATATATAAGCAATTATAAAATAAACATACTGGATCCACACAGTATGAACAAAAAAACACTGGATAAATTCTGTACAGAACTGAGAACTGTGCTAAATTGTTTCAGATATATGAACAACAAAAAACGCCTTTGGGAGTCACTGCTGCCAAACTCCGGCGGAGGATGCAGACTGTCAAAACATGCTGCTGTTTTGCTGAACAAATATCTGGATACAGACATAGAAATAAAAGATTCTGAAGAGGAGGAAATAGATATGTGCAGGGGAATGCAGGAACTTAAATCGGAATGGTACAGGGAAGGCCTCCGTAAAGGAAGGCTGGAAGGAAGGCTGGAAGGTAAACAGGAAGGAAGGCAGGAAGGAAGGCTGGAAGGGATTCTAGAAGGAAGGCAGGAGGGGATTCTGGAAGGGAAACAGGAAGGGATTCTGGAAGGGATTTTGGAAGGTAAAAAAGTGGGGATGCTGAAAGGTAAGCAGGAAGAAAAGAGAGAAATCGTTGAAAAAGCACTTGCCCTCGGACTGTCAATGGAAATTATCCGAAAAATAACCGGTCTTTCCCTTAAAAAAATAAAAGAAATACGGGAAACCTCAAAACAGAAAACAGTTTGAATACAACCGGGAGGAAAGTTTCCTTCACTGCTTTATTTCCAGCACCGCCTGTCCTCTGGAAGCATCCCTGCAGGCAACAGCCGCCTCAGCATAATCTTCCTCTTTCATACTGCCGGTAAAGGTCACACCATTACCGAACTGAACATCATCGACATCAGCACCGGCAGCCGCCAAAAGCAATTTTATCCGCTCATGGCAGGAATACGGACAGGCTATACTGAACTGAATCATAGGTACAAGTTCCCTGGTTTCAGCCAGAGCAAGAACAGCTTGAGCGGACTCCGTATACGCCTTGACCAAACCGCCCGTTCCAAGCTTGATACCACCGAAAAACCTGGCAACGGTCAGCATTACATTCGTAATGCCGCTGCCTTTGAGCACCTCAAGCACCGGGCGCCCGGCCGTCCCGGAAGGCTCCCCGTCATCTGAACAACTCAATACATTGGCACCGGGACCGACAATAAAAGCATGCACAAGATGCGTAAGACCGCTTTGGGCCCAGCGCTCCTTCTGCTCACGGAGAAACTCCCTGGCACCCTCCTGAGTGCCAGGAAGTGAAAACATCTCCGATATGAAGCGTGAACGCTTTATAACTATTTCCGCCTGGGGCGAATTTGTTAATATCAGCATACAACCCCGTTATCAGTTGCCCTCATAAAAGGCCTTATAGGCCTTGTAGGCCATATAGATATCCAGCACGCCGGCTGTCTCAAGCGGAGCATGCATACTGAAAAGCCCTACCCCACAGTCAACCACATCCATGCCGTAGCGGGCAAGATACATGGCTATAGTGCCTCCGCCTCCCACATCAACCTTTCCAAGTTCAGCGGCCTGCCATACAACGCCTGCCTCATTGAATATGGAACGGACCTTGGCTATAAACTCAGCTGACGCATCGCTCGCTCCGGATTTACCCCGGGCGCCAGTGTACTTTGTAACGACAATTCCGCAATTCAATTTAGCCATGTTGTTCGGAGAGCTGACATCCGGGAACCCCGGATCATGCAGTGCGCTGACATCTGCGGAAAGCATGACCGAACGTTCAAGAGCACGCATTACCGTCAAGCCGCTGTAGCCGCCTTTCATACGCGCGGCAAGTTCGGCAACAGAATTCTCCATGAATGAGGAATCCATGCCTGACTTGCCGTAAGACCCGATCTCTTCCTTGTCACAAATCACAGCAACTCTGGTCCGTCCGGGGACACCCTTCGCCTCGATTATGGAACGTACGGTCGCATAGGCACAAACCCTGTCATCATGCCCATATCCGAGTATCATTGACTTGTCAAAGCCAAGATACCTTGCAGGCCCTGCCGGAACTATTTCGATTTCAGCAGAAAACAGATCTTCTTCCTCTATTCCGTATTCCCTTCCTAAAATGCGGAGCACATTCAATTTCACTTTGTCTTTGACTTCCTTGTCATCCTCGTCTTCTGGAACAGGCCTGCCGCCGACAACCACATTCAAGGCCTCACCGTTGAAAGCCTTTTCAACTGTCGTGCCGGGCTGGTTCCTGTCAAGATGGGGAAGCAGATCCGTTATAGTGAATACGGGATCTTCCGGCTTATCGCCTACGGCAATATCCACCCTGGAACCATCGCGCCTGTATATCACACCATACATGGCCAGAGGAATAGTAAGCCACTGGTACTTCTTTATTCCGCCATAGTAATGAGTATCAAAATAAGCAAGCGAATCATTCTGACACAGTGGGTTTGGCTTGGCATCAAGCCGGGGACAGTCTATATGGGCCCCTACCAGAACAAGCCCTTTTTCAAGTTCTTCCCGGCCGACATGAGCAAGAAACAGAGTTTTCCCGCCGCAAGAACGATACACCTTATCTCCGGCCTTGAGTGAACTGCAATCTTCTATATTTCTGAAGTCGGATCGTAGCCATGTCGTTCTGT
>JAZURH010000318.1:0-5092 GCA_045606125.1 Lentisphaeria bacterium
GGAACGAGGACTCCGAAGATGAGCCACTTATGGCAGATAACCATAAGGCACGGCAGTCGATTGCTGGCTTTGTGGAATATTTCACGAAGAACGAGTTCGACAGTAACTTCGACCTGATCCAGGGGTATCTGGACGGTTTCAACAGCCTGTCCTGGACATGGGAGGCTACCCAGTACGGCGACCCGACGAATGGAGATGACGACCTCATTCATCATACATGGAGCTGGAGGATGCGGTAATGGGAATCAAGATACAAGGACTGAATATTTTTCAGACTAACCTTGAAAATCTCGCATCCGGGATCTCGAAGATCAATAGCATGGCGCTGTATGAAGCGGCCGGAATTGTCGCTGAAGAGATGAAGAACGCTCTGGAGTCGCTCCCGACCTATGATAAATGGTACGGGACAGACGGATATCCGCTTTATGGCGCAACACCGTCTGAGAAAGCCCAGATTATTGAGAATTTCGGTATCGCCGACTTCCGGAACACGGGAGACGGTTCCCAGACAAGCCTCGGCTTCACCGGGTATGTGAATACGCCATCTACGAAGTACGGAGGCAAGGTGCCGACTGGTATGCTGATGCAGGCGATCAATTACGGCACCCAGTTCCGGCATGGCACGCACACGCTCGACCGTGTGGAACGAAACGCCAAAAACAAAGCAATTCAGGCAGCACAGGATAAGATCGATCAGGAAATCAAAAAATTAAACATTTAACAGGAGGAAAAATAAATGGCAGCAGCAGGAAGAATAACAACAGGTTTCTCGCTTCCATATGTCGCGCTTTATGCGGCTTCCGGCGGATCCGTCACATATTCATCCGGAGCAAAACTTGCCCGTGGTGTTGACGTGACGATCTCTCCGGAGAGCAGCGATGACAACAAGTTCTATGCAGACAACCAGGTAGCAGAGGAAGATTCCGGCAGATTCACAGGCGGAACGCTTTCCCTGACAGTAGACGGTCTGCTTACCAACACAAAGAAACTCATCTTCGGCCTTCCGGCAGCAACCGGCGGCTGGACCGCTTACGGCGACGAGATGTCTGTACCGTATGTCGGAGTCGGCTTCATCGCAAGAGTACAGTCTGACGGGGTAGTCGCTTATGTTCCGACAGTAATTGCAAAATGCAAATTCCATCCGGAAGAGAACACCGCAGCGACACAGGAAGACGAGATCGACTGGCAGACCCAGGCACTTGAGGCAACGATCCTCCGGAGTGATGACACAAATCACAACTGGAAGTTCGAAGGCCAGGAGTACAGTACCGAGGCAGCAGCGGAAGCGGCACTCAAGACTAAACTTGGCATCTCGTAAGGAGGGACAAAATGAAAAAGAAATTTGCTTTTACGATTGGCACAATTAAGGACGTTTGTGAGCGTTGTCCAAACCACGATCTGGACCGGCTCGGGGAACTGTTCAGCGGTAATGACTACACGACACTCCTTGACAACATGGCATGGTTCATCAGCACGCTCAACAGGTGGGCGGTCTTCAAGGAGACCCGCTCGTTTGACGGGGCGATGACGGTGGACGATGTCATGGTCATGGACATGCCGGAGGTAATGGCACTGTTTGACGAGGCAATGGCCGCGTTCAACAAAGACAAAAAGACGGAAACGGAGATCGTTCCGTCAAAAAAAGACGAGGCCGCACAGCAGAACAAGAAAAGCTGACATATCGGTTTTTCCTGATGATCGGGACCTCGGAGTTCCATCTTTCAGTAGATGAGATCAATGCCTTGAAATTCGGAGAGATGATTGACCTGATCAATTGTCTCTCCGTTTACAGGGGTGCGGCAAAATACAAGAAGCATAAGATGACTTATGACGAAGTCATGAGATTGAGGTAGATTTATGGCGACAACTATCGGCGTAAAAATGCAAATGGATGGCGCAGCTCAATTCAAAGCTGACCTCCAACAGATTACACAAAAGAGCAAAGAGCTGGCGGCTGAGATGAAGGCAGCTGCTTCCGGGGCAAACGACGAAGCGCAGAAGCAGAAGATCCTTGCTCAGCAGATAGAAAACGCCAGGAATAAGATAGATGCGTTAAACAAAAAATATGACGCACAGAAAAGGGCCCTTGAGGAGTCTAATGCAGAACTCGAACAGGCGAAACAGGTCTATGGGGAAGACTCTGACGAGGTCCAGAAGCTGACTCTGGCTGTCACGAAACAGGAGACGGCCCTGTCGAAGACGAAGACCGAGATCAACAAGGCAACGGCCGAGCTGAATAAGTTTGAATCACAGGCAGACGAAACAGCGGACGAAACGGAAGACCTTGCCCAGGCAGAGGGCAAGGCAGGGGACGGAGCGGACAAGCTGAAGGGCGGATTTTCTGTCCTGAAAGGAGCGCTCGCAGACCTCGCAGCCGACGGGATCCGGAAGTGTGTCGACGGATTAAAGGAACTGATGACAGCCGGGCCGGAGTTCGCTGACAACATTCTGACACTGGCACAAAAGACCGGACTGGCTACGGATACCCTTCAGGAATTTGAATACATGTCCGGTTTGATCGATGTGGATGTCTCCACGATTGCCGGATCCATGAAAAAATTAACGAAGTCAATGGACTCCGCAAGAGGCGGAACAGGAGCGACCGCAGACGCATTTGCAACGCTCGGCATTTCCGTCACGGATGCCAATGGCAACCTCCGGGACAATGAGGATGTTTTCTACGACACGATTGACGCGCTTGGCAAGGTACAGAACGAAACGGAACGCGATGCCCTTGCCATGCAAATATTTGGCAAGAGCGCAACAGACTTGAACCCATTGATTGAAGCAGGATCCGATGCCATGAAAGGGTTCGCGGCCGAGGCGCGTGACATGGGTTACGTCTTGGACGAAAGTTCCCTCGATGCACTCGGAAGGGTTCAGGATGAATTCGACAGATTCCAGAAACAAATGGAAGGAGTTAAAAACCAGATCGCTTCTGGTGTTGCTCCTGCCATTGAACGCGGAATGAAAAAACTGTCTGAAGTCATCAAAAAGATCGACTGGAAAAAAGTCGGCGATCAGATGGGCAAGGCATTCAATAAACTGATTGATGCACTGGATTGGATTGTTGAGCATGGCGCACTGGTCAAAAGTCTTCTGACTGGAATTGTCACAGCGATGGCGGCAAAAAAAGTTGCATCCTTTGTTTCATCTTTGGCTTCCATGACTTCCGCATTGAAGGCGGCGACAGTTGCGCAGGAAGGCATGAATGCGGCGGCGAATGCAAATCCTTATGTTTTGCTTGCAACTGCGATCATCGCCTTAACTGCGGCGGCAGTGACTTTCGGATCAGAACTGGCGAAAACTCGTTTTGAATCATCTGCACTTGGGCAGGAAATTATTGCGCTCCAGTCTGAAATGGAAGAAATGTCCAATAAAACTGCGGATGCAATTTCATCATTCCAAGAAATGGAATCGACAAAAGAAGAATCCATTGCATCCACTATCGCGCAAACTGAACATCTTGGAAAACTGACGGATGAACTTGGAACACTGGTCGATGCAAATGGCGAAGTCAAAGAATCGGATCAGGCAAGAGCAGAATTCATTCTTGGTCAATTAAATGAAGCACTTGGAACTGAATACACAATGAATGATCTGATCAATGGTCAGTATCAGGAAATCATTCAATCTGTAAATGATTTGATTGAAGCGCAAAGAGTTAAAGCAATTCTTGCATCACAAGAAGAAGCCTATGCGCAGGCTGTGACTGGTCTTGCGGACGCGGAAACACTTCTGGCGCAGAATGTTCAACAAAGAATTGACAAACAGAATGAAGTTGCTCAATTAGAAGCGGAGATTGCGCAACTTGAACAAGATCAGTTATATCATTCTTCAGTTTCTACGCAGGCGCAGATCGATGATAAACGCGAACTCGTAAATGAATTGAACGCAAGCATCGAACAAATGAAAGGTGACTATGCAGGGCTTGCCGACACTGTTGATGGCTACATGTACAATATCAACCAGTATGAATCCAACTGGGAAGCCGCACACAATCAGCATTATGACGCGATTGATACAAAGTCTTGGGAAGTCGCGAAATCGATGGGCGAAGCAGGAAACGAGTATTCCACAGCAGTCGCAACATCTTCAGTGAAAGCATCGAACTCATGGATGGACGAACTCGGAAACATGCTGACCGAAACAAGCGGAACAAAAGTCGAGTTCCAGAGTGAAGGAAATGGCATGGTCAAGATGCTTGTGAACGGAATCCAACAAGGAAAGAGTTTACCTGCTAACCAAGTCAAATTGATGGCGCAGGGCATGGTGCAGAATGCAGATGTTAAAGGTCAGATGGAAACTTCAGGATTAAATGCTGTCCTTGGTTTTTCAAATTCTGTTCATGCAAATTCTTATCTGGCAAGCGGCGCAGGTCGGCAACTTGCACAAGAATTCATCAACGCGGTAAAGGCAACGATGGACGAAGGTTCACCGTCAAAAGTCATGCGCCATTCTGGTTTGATGGCTGTCTTAGGTTTCACGAATGAGATCCGGGACGACCTGAGCATGGTGTCACAGGCAGGTGCTGCTATGGCCTCGTCATTTGCTGATTCGTTCAACCCGAGCGCTAATTACAGCGCAATGCTGAACGGCACGAGCAACGGGGTATATCTCCCGAATGGTGTCGGATCCACGAGCAACAGCGTCGTGCTGAATATCTACGGGGCAGAAGGGCAGAACGTCAACGCACTGGCTGATATTGTCATCGATAAAATACAGAGAACAATCACGGGAAGCGAGGCAGTCTATGCTTAGTACATTCACATTTAACGGACATTCCTCTGACGAGTTCGGGGTCTATATCGAGCGCAAGCCCGACCTGAACCGATCCGGGAGAAAGTTCAGCTCGGCATCCGTGCCGGGGCTGAATGGAAATATCTATCAGTTAGAGAACGCATGGGAGGAAGTAGTAGCATCCTATGACGTATTTGCAGGAGGGATGCAGGACGGGAGCGCCGTTGCATCCTTCACTGACATAATGGAGTGGCTCAACAGTGCAGACGGATACGCTGTGCTGACGGACACTTATGATCCGACACACTACCGTATGGCTGTCTTTGTTGATGCGACTCCGATCACATCCAAA
>JAZURH010000319.1:0-1582 GCA_045606125.1 Lentisphaeria bacterium
AGTTCAGCCATTCCGAAATGAGAGACATATACATCCGGTGCGCTGCCGAGCGCAGTGTAGTTACAGCCCAGCACAGCCATCTTCTCCGCAACTTTTTCGGGATTGTGCAGGATATCGTCCGCCCCTTCATGAGTGGCGCAGCAGCCCAGGCCGTTTTCATCAAGATGCTTCCTTATGATCTGGGGTTCAAGGGGTATTGCGGATACCTGCACGGTACGATACCCTATCTTCCGCAGCATACCGAGAGTGCGTGAAAAATTTGCTTCATCCTTGCAGTGCGCACGCAGATTGTAAAGCGTTACTGCGATTTCAGGGCGTTCAACTGCTGACTTGACTTTTTTAGTTGCTTTTGCCATTTTCATACTCCTTATCATTTGAAAACATATCAGTTAAAGAACAGCGTACTTTGCAATAAACAGAACTGTAAGGACATACATGAGCGGATTTATTTCCTTGCGGCGGGGCGAGAAGAAGTTCAATACGGTCCAGGAAATCACTCCCAGGCATATACCTTCGGAAATGCTGTATGCAAAAGGCATGGCGATTATAGCAATATACGCCGGTATCGAATTGAGATAATCGTCAAAATCAATCTTCACTATGCTGGTCATCATGTAGAAACCGACAATGATAAGGGCTGGGGCCGTTGCAAAGGCGGGAATAGCCAGGAAAATAGGTGCGAACAATATGGAAAGCAGGAAGAGCAAAGCTGTAACAACAGCAGCAAAGCCGGTACGGCCGCCCGCAGCGACACCGGAGGCGGATTCCACAAAAGTTGTAACTGTGGATGTGCCGAACACAGCACCTACAACGGTCGCAAGAGCATCAGAAACAAGGGCACCCTTGACCCGCTGAAGTTTTCCGTCCTTGTCAAGCATTCCGGCCTTTGTGGATACTCCAATGAGAGTACCCAGAGTATCAAAGATGTCAACAAACATAAATGACAGCATTATGATGACAAAGTTTACAGACATAAGAAGTGCCCACCCGGAAGGGGCCGCTGCTCCCTCTGCAGTGGATTTGAGCTGCCAGCTTGAAGGTGAGAAAAGCGCGCCGAAGATATCCAAAAAACTCTCCCAGGCTGCTGTAAATGTGCTGAAACTGAGACTCGGAATCAATGAATAGCAGCCCAGTTCAGGAGAGACTACATACAGCCCCGCAAACTGTGCAATTATGCCAAGCCCCCATGTAACGAGTATGCCTATCAGAATGGCTCCTGTGACCTTCTTATACATCATGGTACCGGTGACAATTGTGCCTATAAGAGCAAGTATGGCGCATATTCCGTGATTGTTTATATTGGACGACGTGAAATTCTGGAATCCGACCATAGTGGCGGGATTGTCGATTATTATATGTGAACCTTGAAGTGCAATAAAGGCTATGAAAAGACCTATACCAACACTGATAGCCGTCTTCAATGAAAGAGGAATGCAGTTGAAAATGGCTTCACGGACATTTGTCACAGACAGAATCAGGAAAATTATACCTTCCACAAAAACCGCCAGAAGGGCAAACTGCCATGAATATCCCATGCCGAGAACAACAGAATAGGCAAAATAGGCATTCAGTCCCATTCCCG
>JAZURH010000320.1:0-6711 GCA_045606125.1 Lentisphaeria bacterium
GTCCGTTCACTCATGTTCAAACCCTTTTGTATGCGCGGACATAGTCAATTTCAAATTCCTTTGGATATTCCATTTCGGGATCAATTTCACCAATCCAGCCGCTGTATTGGAAAAGCGCCATCAAAATAAACATTTTGCCCCTGGGAGTTTCTCCGTTATAGCGTGCTACTTCAACTCCGTTGACAAACCAGCCAATAGTGTCCGGATCCCATTCCACGGCGATCTCATGAAAATACCTGGAGAAATCTATTGGCAATTCCGGTATAAAATGGGCATTGTCGGAATAATGTACATTGAAATGCGTGCGGGAACTCTCAGGTGTAATTTCAGCGGCGATAGTTTCAAAAATGTCTATTTCCAGTTTTCTTCCGCAACCCAGTCTTTTTTCCCCTTCCGGGGTATATTCCTGATCTGTTGGATCGGTATGATGAAGCCAGAATGCGTTAAGTATTCCTCCTGAAGCCTTTGCGCAGCGGCAGCGCATTTCAAACCGGCCGTATTCCTGAGCAAACTTTTCAAGTATCTGAACTTCATCCGTATTATTTCCAAACCTGTGATCGGAAGTGCAAAGACAGCTGACGCACCAGTCACCGGGGTTCTTTCGCGGTGGCAGTTCAGGCGTGATTTTCAATTTCAAAACACTGTTTTCAATCTCATAATACGCATTATGATTCTGCCAGCGGCTTGAAACTCCTATTCTCTTGAAATATTCTTTGCGTCCGGACCGATATGCCGGATACCAGTACATATCATCCAGCAATGGTGAATCAAAATCATCGCAAAAGGTCAGTTTCCAGCCTTCCTTATCCAATGGTGAACGGGGATAGTCTTCCTGCCTGAACATATTAATCTCCTTTTTCCTAAAAAAACTTAAATGATCTAAAACCAGAAAACTGCACCAGTTTTATGAATGTTTTTTCCACATGTCAAAAAAGTGCATTCACTTTTCAAGAAACCACAGCGCCCCGGCACTCCAGACATGGCAGGCGCTGTTAAGCCGGAAATCCCTGTACGGGGAAAAGAAAGGCTCATCAGGAACATAGGCCTCCCAGCATGTGTCAGCGCCCCGTTCCAGCATTCCTCCCCAATAATCCAGGATGAACGCATCTATCATATCCGTCTTTCCGCATTTTTCGTATGCCTCAAGCAAGCTGAACGCCAGATAGGGCGTCTTTGGCTTTACGGCATCATTGATGTCTTCGATCGCTTTCAATGCCCTGCAGCCCTCATCCTCCGTGAGCAAACCGCCGAGAACAAACCAGATATGCGAAGCATACGAAATCTGACCATTGCATATCACAAGCCCCTTTTCTGCATTATAATGGGCATTTCGTCCTGCTTCAATCCAACGTTTTTTCAATTGACGGAATGAAGACAGACGGTCCTCCTGAATACCAAGCTCCTCCCCAAGCTTTAGCAGAGACTGCAGGCTGAACACTGCCAGCCCCTGAAATGCCGCCTCCTTTTCAAGACCGGGACAATGGTCGATGAAGAAATCCCAGGCATCTGGAGACGGCATGTGAAAAAGATCATCGCGGAAAAACCGCTGGATCAGAATAAACTGCTCGGCTGCTATGTCAAAAAGCTCGCGCCCCACATCGTCATATTTGCCTGTCATCCGGCAAAACTCCTCCAGGACAACAACAAATAAGAGCGAATAATCGCGCAGAAGGCATCCCTGGCGGGGAGTTGGACGCTCGAATACACAGCCTGGAAGCTCGCCGTCATCCACTGCATTTCCTGCCAGAAGAAACAGGCTGCGTTCCACAAGATCATAACGTTTCAGCAGGCAATGATTCAGGAGATTGGCAATACGCAGATCACCAGTCCAGAGGCGTCTGTCCCGTTTTGTTCCATCTTCGGGGCATGTCTGAAAACAATTCCTGATCGTCCGATAACATATTTTTTTAATGGCGGCAACATTTTGAGGTAAAGCGGAATCAATTTCAGGCATGTTCTTAACAGCTGATTCCATTGTCATCCCAATATCAGAAAAAGACACTCCGCCAGGACTTCCCAATACCTCGAACTCAACATAACGGCAGGAATAACGCCTTGACAATGTGACCTCTGCAGGAATATCATCTATATGAATGGTGTCCTCCTGGATCCATGCACAGTTCAGCACTCCTGTATATGGCTTGTCCCAATGTTTCAGCTCCCCCGGCAGTTCCGCGAACTTCAAGCGCAGCCATACGGGGGAATCTCCATAACCGCTTTCAGTAACGACCTTAAAATGAAACCTGCCCACAACTGTTTCAGGGAAAACAACAATAAACCTGTCTCCTTTTTTAAAAAAACGGGGAGCAGATTTACCATTGAAAATATCCGTGGGCATGATCTGAACGCCCTGCCAGCTACTGCAAGATTCCTTCAATTCACCGAAAGATACAGCAGGCACCTCCCAATGGAACAATTCAGGTTTCAAGGCCTCAGACCTTTCAAGCCAGCGTTTAAGAGAATGTTGAAACTTAGATGACATGGAAAACAGACTCAGTTCAGACCACTGCGCATATTATTTGGCAGCAGTGCAATTAATACCCTAATGACTTAAAACCAAAAACCTCCTAACTATAACTTGCATTAATATCCTTTTCAACTTCCCTGTTTAAGATAAAATTATCATTATATGTACATAATATATAACAATTAGGACATAAATATGCCTTGATATGATGGAATATAGCTAAGACTGCTTTATATTTTCCCATCAGATGTCATCCACCCCGAAACAGGTATCACAATGAACACACAGCCCGGCCGGGAAGAAAACAGCAAGTACTACTGGGAAGAACTGTCCCCAGTCCAGGATCTGCCAATCTACATTTTCAATGTCAGCCACAAGGACACCCTGACCTCCATGCATTTTCACACCTATCTTGAAATAGCACTTGTGGTTTCAGGATCAGGGACATATCAGTCGTCACAGGGTGAATTTCCAATAAAAAAAGGTGATTTGTTTCTTCTTGGACCGGAACACAGCCATTCGTATACACATCAGGAGGACCTTGTTGTATATAATCTTCTCCTGAAAGACGCTTCAGTTTTAAATCAGCATCTTGAACTGGCCCAGGAACCGGCTTTGCGCGTTTTCTTTGAGCTGGAACCGCGCTTCAGAAGCAGCGACAGATTCCAGAAGCACATGCAGCTCAATGCAGAACAGGTGGAAACTCTGGCTTCAATCATCGAGCAAATGGAGCATGAACTGAAAACGCAGGAACTTCATTTCAAAAATATGCTTACACTGCTTCTCAAGCGTTTTCTGATCATTCTATGCCGATACTACACATCCATGCTCGACATTCACAACGACCATCTGTTCGCACTGGCAAATGTATTGCAGTATATGGATGAACATCTTTCCAATCAGATCACATGCAATGACCTTGCACGCATCACAAGCATGACGCCAAAGACCTTCTACAGGTATTTCAAAACTGCAACCGGAATGGCACCGATAGACTATCTTCTCAAAATGCGCATGAAGCGCGCCAGCCAGATGTTGAAGGAAACCACGCTGCCAGTCAAGCAGATAGCCGACCTTTGCGGTTTCTACAATACAAGCTACTTTGGTCAACAATTCCGCAAGGCATTCAATCAATCCCCCGGACAATTCCGCAAAAACGGAATATAATCACAAGCTATAAATGCCTGTCCCTATACCGGAAGACACATCAAAACTCAGAAATTGCATTGGATTCGGCATTTTTCAGCTGATGGTGTATGCCGTAAAAAATTCAATTGGTGTACATGCGAATACCGCCCAGAGGCAAATCCCATTATGCGGTACTGCCCCGCTGCCGTTGCCTCAGCAATTACCTCACGAAACAACTGCAATTCTGAAATGTTAAAAATATTGCCGCCTACTCTTCATAGCTGAACATTTTTCCAAAATAAGTTCTGACATCCCACTTGGCGGTCTTACGCGGTCCTTTCATCCGTGCATCAAATGCACCGGACAGAGGTCTGAACAGCAAGGACAATATACTTATCTTTCTAAGTATTCTGCTTTTGACCGTAAAATCAACATAGTCTTCGTTCCACAGGTAGGTCCCCCCTCCTTCAAGCGCAACAATGGTTCCATTCGTCTTAAAGTCATTCATGACAATGCGGTCACCGAGGAACATAACATTTGCTTCCGCGTCTGTGATCTTTCCTATGCTTGAGCTTTCCTCACCACTACGCCTGAAGAGTTTAAAATTGGCAAAATCAAGTATGGAACTCAACTGCTTGAGAACAGGCACATTCCAGATATCCGTATCTGTAACCGAAAAATGCCCCATGCCGTCAACCCTTTTGGGCACACCTCCCCACCCAAAATGATAACGCAATGAGCAGTTGGCCGATATTCTGCCGGGATATGATTTTTTTTCATCCTTGGAAAGAGCGGCTATAATATCTTCCAGCAAAAGATTTTCGCAAGAGCCAATAAAATCTCCGCTCTGCTGATTCATGTCATAGGAACAGCCACCGGAAAAGCTTCCCCCCATAAGTTCCACTTTATTGGCATTTATCTTCATCATGGAATTCACATACTTCCAATCACATTCCACATTTTCAACATCAATTCCCATTACCGACAACTTGTCAGTCTTCAGGCATCCAGTCACCTCAGGGCGCAAAGGTTTCTGTAAATTGAAAAAGCCGCTGCACTCAATATGAGTATTCTTACCAAGACTGAAATCAGGAAGAACCGTCTCCATTGCCGGATTCCATGCAATGGCAATATTTCTGAGATTCATTTCACCGTCCGCCCTATCAATTATGAAATTAGCATACGGTACCCCGTCAAAAAACACATTGCCTCTGCCTTCGATTTCAGCATTTCCCAGTTTTATAACAGCATCCGAAACCGCCAGACTTCTGGGAAGGTCCAACATTATTTTCGCCTGACCATTGGAAATGCTTTCGCCATTCCATTTAAAATCTTCAGCAGAAATGACTCCATTCAGATCAAGGTTCCAGTGTATACTATTTTCATCAGAATAATACCTTATCAAAGATATATCTATCTCGGGAGACTTTCCTTTCTCCCACTCAAACCCTTTCCAAATTGATGAATATACTTCTTTTGCCTCATCATTAAATATAAAAACTTCAACCTGAGCAGGATCACCCTTGAAACGCATATCGCTTATTTCAAATACAAAGGGCATAAAATGACATTCAACATCCATGGAAACCTTTTCACCGCTCTTAAATTCAGCATTCAGTTCGTTAAACTCAATATGCTTTTCATCAATTACAAAAGCTGTCGAGACAGATTTACCAACAAGATCGCCGAAACCGCACCCCTCATCACCACGCAAAGTACCTTCAATCTTCCATTTTCCATCAAAGGGCACTTCTATAACGGCCTCACAGGAAAAAGGCTTGTCCACACATTTGAAATAAGAGAGAAAATCACCAGAGGAAAAATTGCACTCCCGCAAATATGAATTGAAAAAACGGTCCATAAAACATGTTCCGGTTCCGCGGCATTCCATCATCCTTTTTTCAGCATCCACTGTCATGACGCCTTTCCATGAAGCGGTCATATCGACCTTTTCATCCTGATGTTTTTCCAGGTAAACAGCATGTTCTATTGAAAAGACTCCTTTTTTCAAGCTTTCAATAAGATTCAAGGAAGCAGAAACATTGGCACGTTCTCCTCCTGATCCGTAAATCTCAAAATCATCATTTCCACAATGCACAACCCCTTTTCTCAAAGCAATCGGAAGTGCAACCCTGCCAACTTTCCAATGCAGCAGATCAAATTCCTCCCTGGTAACTGTAAAATCTGCTGCGGCTCCCTCAAGACAAAGTGGAGAATCTTTCATTGCCACAGAAATCCTGACAGATGATTCAAGCATATCCCGCATTTGTCCGGGGACTTCAATATCCAAGTCAGCAAGCCTCTTGTCAATCCTGACCATGCCATCGACACTGCAGCTCAATGTCTTTCCGGATATGTCATATTCCACCCATCCGTCCAGCACCTCGGAACCGTCCTTCGCAAAATAAAGTTTCATGTCCCTTACAGCAATTTTTGCCATATCATAGGAAACAGTAGCCGATACTTCGGGAATGTCCATATTCATAAATGACATGTCATTCACTTTGCAGACAGCTGACACCTCAATCTTATCGGAACTTACCGGTTCAGGAATATCAACCGAAACCAAGACAGGACGACGGACATCGAGATATCTGCTGAGAGCCGTATGCTCTATTCCCAAAATATTGAATACAGTGTCCGGTATCAATGCCGCACTGACATGACCATAAAATGAAGACGCCTCAAAATCATAATTTATCGAACCACGCACTGTCTCATTTCTGCCGACAAGCCAGAGGATGTCCTTGATCTCTGCCGCCTTGTCAAAATATTTGAATCTTCCATGAAGTTTTGACACGAGTATATCAGAAACAAATGCGTCATTTATTGAAAAGATTCCGGACAGAACAGCCTGCTCCGGGCTGTTCATATCTACATCAAAAGTCACTTCAAGAAAACTGTCATTAAAGCCAAAATCGCTGGAGATTAAATTATCAAATGTCCTTTCCAGCATCTTCAATTGTTTTTCATCCAAACCGCCACCAACAGGAAATGCCTTTTTCAGACCGTAAAGAGAATCAAGCCCGTTGAAATTACGCAAAGTTGAGCTGAATGAAAGGGCAACGCCATTCCAATCGGCGCTGGCATCCATGTCCACACGCCCCGAATACTCC
>JAZURH010000321.1:0-16551 GCA_045606125.1 Lentisphaeria bacterium
GGATACGCCAACGCCATGGAGACCGCCGGAGAACTTGTACACGTCCTTGTCAAACTTGCCGCCGGCATGAAGCATGGTCAGGGCAACTTCGCACTGAGGCTTGTTTTCCGTGGGATGGGTTGCTACCGGTATACCACGACCGTCATCCACCACAGTGATGGAATTGTCTATGCCGATTATAACATCGATATTCTGGCAATGCCCGGCCAGGGCCTCGTCTATGGAATTGTCCACGACTTCATAGACCAGCTGATGCAGACCCTTTACGTTTGCATCTCCTATGTACATTCCTGGGCGCAGCCTTACGGCCTCCAGTCCCTTGAGAACTTTTATCTCACTCTCATTCTGCGCGTCCAGGCTTTCCAGCACTGGTCTTTTAGTTTCACCCATGGAAATATCGTCATATTCCTCTATGGCGTTATTTTCTTCATCCGACATCAGTTCTTCCTCTTGGCATCTATTTATGAACAAACACAATTCTATGTTCTTGATTTCCTACGCGCGCGTGCGCGATACAATAAATTATGCGTAATATACACGCGTACGCGCGTAAAACAATACGATGCTGAGTAAAATAATGAACCGACTTATCTTGTCAGGCAAACATCGACTGTAATATCAAGTTTTGAAGAATTAATGCCCACGCTGGACAATGCAGGAAGCCTTGTCATACCGGCAAGCATATTCCTCACCGACTCGTTCATGACCCTGGAATTAGAGGCTCTTACAATACGGGCATTGCTTACACTGCCGCCTGAATATACGGTAAATCCAATAGTAACAGGTCTTACAACAGACACATCAAGCTCGCCGGAAACAGGCTGTATCCAGTTGTTCAGTATATAGGGTTTGACCACCTGCTCTGCGTAATTTGCAATCTCTGTGCTTGTGGCACCGCCGGAACTCACATTGGGACTGTTGATGCTGCGGGGAGTTCTGCTGGAATTTCGCGCAGCCTGATCCAACAATCTTTTCAAGTTGTCATTTCTCCGGCTGTTTCTGTTTTCATTTCGGACTGTAGGCGCAGACTGCAGCCTTTCTGCAAGACTGGGAGTCCTGGGTGTCGGCTTGGGCGTCGGCTTGGGAGCAGGTTTAGGAGGCTCTGGTTTGGGAACAGGTTTGGGAGCAGGTTTGGGAGGCTCGGGCTTGGGAGGCTCGGGTTTGGGTGGCTCGGGCTTGGGAGGCTCGGGCTTGGGAGGCTCAGGCTTGGGAGGCTCGGGCTTGGGTGGTTCGGGCTTGGGAGGTTCTGGTTTGGGTGGTTCGGGCTCAAGAATCGGAGCCGGTTCCATAGGAATACTTGCCAGCTTCACACTTACAACCTTGTCTTCTTCCACTTTAGAAACATCTGCAGAACAGAATGCAAACACCAGCACGATCAAAACATGCAGCAGCAACCCGAGGATGATCCCTATCCCCTTATAACCAACCTGTCTTCTATTCCCACCGTCGTTCATTTTTTGCTGTTTCCAGTCCCTTCCGGAGTAAACACAAGTGACAGATTATATATGCCTGCATGCTGCACAGCGTTTGCCACATCCACCACATCCCTGTATTGCCTGGTCTGATCGCCTACAAGATACACAGTGACTTCAGGGATATTCTGTTTTATGGTAACAAGGCGGGATGTAAGTTCCTCACAGGACGCCAATGACTGACTGCGCCTTTCATTGGTGCGGCCCAGCCAGATGGCTCCGTCTTTGTCCAATTCAACAAAAACAGATGTCTCCTCCGGATTCATCTTATCATTTGTGGTTGATTCCGGAGGAGTAAGATTGACATCGCTTTTGTAGTATATGGAAGGAACCGTAATGACAAAAATTATGAGAAGCATAAATGTCAGGTCCATCAGCGGCGTCATGTCAATAGTCGCTGTCTTACGTTTTCTGACACGCCTGTTCATCATTCCTCCGCAGTTCTGCCTTCTGATGATTCCTCCAGCTGGAGGCTGGCCAGAAAGTCATCTATGAAGACCTCCATTTCCAGCGAGGTCACGCTGATGGTCTTGTCAATTAAGATATTCGCACATACGGCCGGAATTGCCACGAACAATCCTGCAACGGTGGTAAGAAGTGCACCGCTTATTCCTGGAGCGATCGCGCCGATATCCACGCTGCTTGTCTGGGCAATGGCTATAAAAGTTGCCATGACGCCCCACACCGTTCCGAGAAGTCCCAGGAAAGGCGATATTGTTATGAAAATGGCGAACAGCCCCAGATCCTCCTCCAGTTCTATGCTTTCCCTGTTGAACTGCTGGTTCATGCTGGTGCGTATCTTGTCAATTTCTGCAGAACTGAGCCTGCGCGGCAGAACCGCGTTACGCATAAATGAAGAACGCCTGCGCTCATCTATGGCAAGCACCCCGCATAATGTATCAATTCCGGCACGGCAGATATTGCACATAGGACCGGAAAGTTCACTCAAATATATTCCAAGAGCTATTGGAGAAACGATCTTTTCATAGAACTTGTTGAACTTACGGCAATCTCTGCGCTTTGCATACATGACAAGGCTCTTGCTGAAGCAAGTCGACCAGAACCATGCGCTGAATCCAAGCAACAATATTACTATGCCCTTGCCAAATCCATCACTCTGAAAGAAAGCATAGTAAATAATTTCTCCCAATGTCATTTTCCTGCTCCTGTTTCCTTATCTATCAAGCGCCCGAGGGCAATGTATGCTGCAACCGATATTCCATCCGCTCGAACTTCAGGCGAAAGCCCTGCCGAGGCAAACACGGCATTCATATCCAACCCTGGAAACAAAGTCCCGATCTGAGTGACCGATTTTTTTCTCCGCTGTGCAAAGGCGGCGGCAGCGATACGCTCCACCAGAAGCCTGAGTTTCTCATCGCAGCGGTCATCAAGTTCAAGTTTTACAAATGAAGATGTAACCTCAGGCGGCGGGAAAAAAACGCCGGGACTGACCATGCGCAGTATTCTGGCACGGTACCGCAGAGCCACCTTTACTGTCGGCAGACCATAATCCTTGTTCCCATGCCCGGCAACAAGCCTTTCCGCCATCTCTCTCTGAAGAAGAACGCACAAATCCATGGGAGGATTTGCAGATGCTGAAATATTTGCAAGAAACGGCGTGCTGCAGGAATAGGGAAGATTTGCCACACACCGATATGGTTCAGTCCCCATAAGTTCATCATAATCCTGTTTGCATGCGTCTCCTTCTATCAGCCTGAAGTTTTCCACTCCAGCATACCTTTCCCGCAGAAATCCTGCAAGTCTGTGATCAAACTCCACAGCCGTCACATCGCATTTGGCGGCAATAAGGGCGTCCGTAAGCATGCCCATGCCCGGTCCTATCTCCAGAATACGCTGCCCTTCCCTGACATCCGCATCATTGACAAGGGCATTGAGCATATTCGCATCAACAAGGAAATTCTGCCCCAACCTCCTGCTGGGGTGCATATCCAGTTTCTTGAGTTGTTCCAGTACCTGGTTCTTATTCATTTTCAGTATTTTGATTTTTAAAGTGCATTGTCTTTTCCCAATGATGAGGTGCGTGCAGAAGCTGAAGCGCTCCCTTCCAGGCGGCAATACTCATCATAAGCCAGTAGACAGGCATAAGAAACGAAAGCCTGGCAAGATATCCGGCTCCCCTTCTTACACAAGCGACGGCATTTGTGTAGACAAATACAAAGTTTCCGAAGAACAGGCAGAATGCCCCCATGGCAAACACAGGAGCCGGGAAAAATTCCCCCAGTCCGGACGGCTTGAAGACAAGCCACAGCAATGTCATTATCCAGTACAGAGGATTGATAAGCTGACTGAGAAATGTGCCGCCTATAAGCAAATGAAACTGTATTGCATTAAGAAAACCAAGACGCCAATGAAGACGGAAGAAGTCCCGGTTATGCACAAAGTAGGTCTGCATATAGCCCTTTACCCATCTGGAACGCTGCTTTATCCAGAACTTAAGCGACGGGCAGGCCTGCTCCCATGTAGTGGACTCCAGAATACGGGTGCGGTATCCGCGAGAGAACAGACGCAGTCCCAAATCGCAGTCCTCCGTTACATTGAACTCATCCCATCCACCGAGTTCGCGCAATATGCTCAATCTGAAATGATTGGAAGTACCTCCCAGGGGGATAGGAGCCTGAAGAGCGTCCAATCCCGGCAGACATAATCCGAACCATGTAGCGTATTCGGCGGTAAAACAGCGTGTAAGGATATTCTGTCGGGGATTGTAGAAACCAAGCTTTGCCTGTATGCATGCCACATTTTCCGGAACCTTCGAAAAAGCCCAGGCGGCCTTTTTAAGCTGGTCCCTGTCCGGTCTGTCCTCTGCATCATATATGACAAGGTAATCTGCATCCCCATACTGTATTCCCACATTGCATGCCTTGGGCTTTGTACGGGGATATGTGGCGGGTATAGTACAAATACTGAAAGGCGGCTTTAAATCCATAGATCTGGCCAGAGACAATGTTTCATCGTCATCCTCCTCGATCAGCAGCCTTACCTCCAGCCTGTCCAACGGATAATCCATGCGGCGCATTGACTCAATCAGGTGCGGAAGTATATCCGCTTCCCTGTACATGGGGAGTATGACAAGATAGCGTGGCCATTCTTTTCCGTCAGGTGGAAGAGAGCAATCCTCCACTGTCATCTCCCTCTGCTTTCTGAGAGCCAGATCAATTATCAGCATCCTGTAAAGAGTCGAAAGCAGATAAAAAGCGGTAAGGACAGCATTTACTGCAAGCAATTCGCCCCGCCAGTCAAAGAATGCCCACACAGCAAGACCGCATACCGCCAGAAGGAAAAATATCTTCTGCCAGAGGCACAGCACCTTTGTCGCCTGAGGGAATCCCCTGGGTGACAGCGGGCGGGACGGGTCTAATGTTACAAAATCCATCATGGGCAAATGCTGTTAATTAAAATTGTCGGATCCGGACGACACCCCGGCGCCTCCGCCGCGTGTAACACCGTTTGAAAGCCATCCCCAATGTCCGGCAAAAGGCCACCAAACGATCTGAACAGTCCCCACAAGATTTTTGCGGGGTACCGTTCCCCAGAAACGACTGTCAAGACTGTTGACACTATTGTCGCCAAGCATGAAATAATGTCCCTCCGGAACCGTGAAAGTCTCATCTTCGCGCCTCAAGTACTGGCCTGATGAGAAATTCACATAGCCGTTGTATCCATCAACAGCGCTGTGTACACGATCAAATCCGGCACCTTCAGCAACATGAAAATCAGTATCGCCTTTTTTTCTGATATAAAGTTTTCTGCCGCTGATCTTCAGCGTGTCACCGGGAAGACCGGCAATACGCTTCACATAAAAGCGGCCGCCGAAACCATGCCCTAAAAGATCATCAAGACCGTCTGTGATAAAAACTGTTATGTCTCCCCTTTCAGGTTCCCGGAAATTATAAACAAGACGATTGACAAACAAATGGTCTCCACTGCAAAGATTACCATGCAGAATGCGCTCTCCCTTCTTGAAGAAAATGCCGCGTCTGGGAGTGACAACATCGTCAAACATAATGCGCTTGACTCTATCCGGAGTACCGGGAACAACATAGCTTCGACTGCCGATCCTGAAACTGCTGCGTGGCATAAGAGGTTCAGATTTTACAGAAACAAAACTTTCCATATCAAGGACACCGTCTTCCTCGACAGTTACGGAAATTGGGCGTTGGGAGTAGTTCAGATAATTGAACACTCCTGCCAGTCTTCCATCAGGAAGCTGCCTGTCCGTCGGTTCATAATGTATTCCCCACAAAGTGGGCTGCATGCTGCCCGTGGGAATCTTGAACGGCTGTATGAAAAGGGCGCGGATGCCGAATGCAAGAGCCAGAGCAATGACAATCGTCTCATAGTTGTTTCTCAACCAGGAAAACTTCTTATGAGGAGGCAGGCTCTCAATCACTTTTCTGGTATTCAGATGCTGAAGGCACTTTTCAACTGCAGCCGCATCCTTCATATCGACGGCATCTATATCGGCTATGCAGCCGGCTATCGCCCCGGTCTGGGCTTCCGTCAATATATCTCCGTCCCTGACAAGCATTTTACAAAGCGCCTTGCGGCTGCACTTAAGCTGAAAACGCTTTTTTGCGGCCTTGGTGCGGAGAGCATCGGCTATCCAGTTTCCGAAGAAAAAGTAAATTATGAAAGCATCAAGAAGCAGAACTATCCAAATCGACATTTTCTGATCCCCGTCGGGTAATGGTTTGTTAATCTTCTGTGTTGGAACGCAGCACGGCCACGAAGGCCTCCTGGGGAATGTTCACATTGCCGATTTCCTTCATGCGCTTCTTTCCCTCACGCTGCTTGTCAAGAAGCTTGCGCTTTCGCGTTATGTCTCCACCATAGCATTTCGCCAGAACATTCTTCCTCAACTGGCGCACATCCTCACGGGCGATAATACGGCCGCCCACAGCCCCCTGAATAGCGATCTTGAACATCTGCGGAGGAATGGCGTCCTTGAGCCTGTCGCATATCATCCTGGCACGATACACAGCCCTGTCTGTATGTACTATGGACGCCAGTGCATCGACCGGCTCGCCATTGACAAGAATCTCAAGCTTGACTGTTGTACTGGGCTCGTATCCATCAGGCTCATAGTCCATGCTGCCGTAGCCGCGAGTAACAGTCTTAAGCTTATCGTAAAAATCCAGGACGATTTCATGGAGGGGAAGCCTGGCTGTTATCATTACATGGAGCGAGTCCACATTGTCGGTCCTCAAGCAGAGTCCACGCTTGTCCATTACCAGATTCATAATCTGCCCCATGTGGGCTGAAGGCGCGATTATCTGAGCCTTGATCATTGGTTCCTCCACATGGTCTATGGAAGCCTGTTCAGGCATGTACTGGGGATTGTCGACCTCCTTCATGGTGCCGTCTTTCATATACACATGATATATGACGCTCGGATAAGTGAGCAGGAGATCCTGATTATATTCACGACTGAGGCGCTCCTGGACAATTTCCATATGGAGCAGCCCCAGGAAACCGCAACGGAATCCGGCGCCGAGAGCGATAGAACTTTCCGGCTGTGCAACAAAGGCTGCGTCATTGAGCCGAAGCTTCGCTATGCTGAATTTCAAGGCCTCATAATCCACGGCATCCATGGGATAGATACCGCTGAAGACCATGGGGCGCACCCGGCGGAATCCAGGCAAGGCCTCCGGACAGGGATTTTGAACACCTGTCACTGTATCACCGACGAGAATATTGCCGGGCTCCTTTATGGCAGTTATCACATAGCCCACTTCACCCGGTTCCAGGCTCTTGCATACCTTCATTCCGGGGCTGAAATAACCTATTTCCTTGACTTCAGTAGTCTCACCCGTGCTGAAGAGCTTTATATGGTCTCCTGTCTTAATTGTTCCATTCACAACACGCACGTATGTAACTACGCCCCTGTAGACATCATAAACAGAGTCAAAAACAAGTGCCTGAAGATGTTCTCCACGGGACTCCGGCGGCGGCACCCGCTGGGCAACCGCTTCAAGAAGTTCCCGTACCCCCACGCCAGTCTTTGCCGAAACAAGAAGCACTTCCTCCCGTGGAATAGCCAGAAGCTCCTCTATCTGCTCCAGGCACAGATCCACATTCGCAGCAGGAAGGTCAATTTTATTTATGACCGGGATTATGTTCAGATTCTGCCTTATGGCAAGATTGGCGTTTGCCAGCGTCTGCGCCTGCACTCCCTGGGCTGCATCTACAAGAAGGAGCGCACCTTCACATGCGGCCAGTGAACGGCTTACCTCGTATGCAAAGACAACATGTCCGGGAGTATCAATAAGATTGAACACATACTTCTCGCCGTTTTCGGCTTCATAATGCATTCTCACAGGATGAGACTTGATGGTTATCCCTCTTTCCTGCTCCAGATCCATTGCATCCAGTATCTGGTCATGGAAAGTCCGTTCCTCGATAGTCTTCGTATGCAGGAGAAACCTGTCGGCCAGAGTGGACTTACCATGGTCAATGTGTGCCACTATGGAAAAGTTACGTATTTTTGAAATATCAGATGCCATATCCATCCCTGGCGTTCAAGCCTTTTAAGCATGATTAATCCCACTATCTGGTAAGTGATATTGGGTATCCATATTATCAATTCAGGATGCATCCCGGAAACTTTCCGCAATGCATTGGAAAGCAGTACAAATGCATAATACACAAGTGCAAGCAGTACACAGATGAGAAGCCCCACGGAAAGTTCGGAACGACGGCTTCTTATGCCGAAAGGCAGACCAAGCAGCAGAAACGCAAATGGGGACAGGGCCATTGCAACCCTGGAGTGAAGATCCAGTACTATGGATGTAACATCTTTTCCCATCAGGCGCTGCTGGTAGACCTTGGCACACAGATCCTTTAAATTCAGGTACTTATTCCGGCGCACTACAGTCCAGGAACGGTGACGCCTGTCCGCTATCGACAAAGGAAGGGATATGGTCTCTGCCGCAAGATAGCGGGTATCATCAGGCTCCGGCTTACTGCCCAAATCAAAATCTGTTATGCTCACCTTGCGCAGATTCAGTTCCAGGCATTCTTTTTCCATATTTATGCCAAGAGTCCCAGTTTCGGCTGTTATGTCCTGATACCTTCCGCTTTTTTCATCACCCGAAATTATATGAATGTCCTTCAGGTCTTTTCCGGTTCGGCTGCCAACTCTGAGGGAGCAGCGGGGAAAAGCGTTTGAAAACTCTCCCGGTTCCAACAGGGTCAGCGGCGTTTCCACCAGTGCCTCATACTTCAAAAGTTCAGACTTGTAGCGGCATGCAGGAGAGACCCACAAGGCCATCCAGAGGCAGACAATGGAAAACATGAAACTTATAGCTATGGCAGGCATCACAGTCTGCCAGATACTTATACCCATGGACTTCAATGCTATTATTTCACTGTCTGCAGACATTCTGCTGAAGACAAGAACCGTAGATACAAGCAATGCCAGCGGAAGAGCTATGATCAGAACATCCGGAAGAAGAAGGGCAATTACCTGAAGCAGCTTCAGCAGCGGCACCCCCCTGGAAACCAGTTCAAACGCATGATAAAAATGGCCAGACACCAGGACAAAGGACAATATGCCCAATGCCATGGCCGTCGTGACCAGCATATTGCGCGCTATGTATGTGTTAACCGTTCTCATTCAGGGGGATCGTATGAATCAGCAGTTCAACTCAATATGAAATACCGATATTGAAGTGTATTCTGCCGCTGCTGTTATCAAGATGATCGTAGTCAGTTGAGATCGGGTAGCCATAGTATATGCTGACAGGCAGCGCCCTGAACTGCACACCCACGCCAACGCTGTAGTTCAATGAGCCGAAATCACATTCATCCCACCAAACATTGCCGGCGTCAAGGAACGTGCTGACAAACATAAAATCCTTAACAGGCTTGATGAGCTCTATTGTTCCCATGAACATGGAATTTCCTCCCAGAGGATCTTCATAGCAGTCCACCGGTGCAACATCCCTGCGCTTGAATCCGCGGACAGTACCTATGCCTCCGGCGAAATATCTGTCAAATATGGCAGCCTTGTCTCCGTCTGAAGTGGAATATCCGGCATCAAGCTTGAGTACCATGTCCCTGATAAATGGGATATACTTGGTGTAGTTTATCGAATAGCGTCCGTAGCTCTCGTAGCTGCCCATGGCTTCGGTCACATATTCAGCCTGGAACACCAGGCGTGAACCGCGGGTGGGATAGTTGAAAGCATTGCGGGTATCGCGGCTCATACGGAAAATAAGGCGATTTGCCCAATATGAATCCTCTTCGTCCGCAATTACGCGCCCCTTGACAAAATCACCGTGCGTCATGGCCTTTTCAGGATCATGAGTATCCACATCGGATATCTTTACATGCTCGAAACGGTAGCCGAGGCCCATACGCCAATTTTCAATATAGCTCATGCCGGGCAATCTGAATGACACGGGCCATGAAAGCATCTGACCGGCACCAACGCTGCGCTGATCATATTCGTCCTCATAGCGTTCACGCCAGTAGAAATCCGTTGAAAGTTCAAGGCGCTTGTCCAGGAACCAGGGTTCCGTATGGGATATTATTCCGTTAATGACATCGTCACCCAGCTGCATTCTGGCACGGAGACGCTGACCGTCACCCTTCGGAGGCCAGTTGAAGATGCGGGCCAGATCGAAGTTCGTCTCCGTAAACTCAATGAATGCGATTGCTGAATCTTCACTTGAGAAACCTGCGCCCAGTGAGATCTGTCCAGTGGCTTTTTCCTTAAGTTCAATGCGCAAATCCTTCAGGGACTCCTGTTCCGTGGAGGACGGAAGTATCTCAACTGACTCAAAATAGCCCAGATTCATAAGGCGATTCTTTGATGCGCGTACCCGCCCCATGTCTCCCAGGTCTCCCGGGGCAATGGCCAGTTCGCGGCGTATCACTTCGTCTTTCGTTGTCTCATTTCCGGTTATAACGATATTGCGGACATTGCTTACCCCGCCTTCGCGCACCTTATAGTTCACATCCACGATGCAGTTGTCCCCGTCCTTGACATGAACAGGATAGAAACGCAGATCCATATAGCCGAGACGCTCGTATTCTCCCCTCATGCTTTCCGTGTCTGCAGCTTCCCTGTCCACATTGTAGACATCACCGGCCTTCGTCCTTGCAAGCTTAAGAAGTTCATCGCTCTTAAAACGGACATTTCCCTCAACCGTGACTTTTCCCACCTTGTAGGGTCTGCCTTCCTCAAGAACATATGTCACCTTGATCCACTTGCCGTTATCCATAGGTTCCTGCTTCACCTCGGCGACGGAGAAATCAAGATATCCCTTTGTACCATAAAGATGCTTCAGCTTATCCTTGTCCAGGGCAATATTCTGTTCGTTGTAGTAATTTCCGAGTCTCAGGATATAACGCCACCACTGACGGCGGGTTATAATGGAGCTGCGCAGTTCATTCAGGTCAAAAGCCGTATTGTTTTCAAAATAGACCTGCTTAAGTTTGTAGCGTTTTTCCTCTCTTATGACATAGGAAATATCCACTGAACCGTCTTTTTCCTCAGAGCGCACAGTGGTCACTGCTGTACCGAAATAACCGGCCCCACGATATTTCTGAAGAAGAGCCTCACGGTCAGAAGCCAGTACTTTTTCATCGAGGATCTGCCCCGGTTCGAGTTTCAGAAGATTGGCCAGTCTCTTAGATTTGTAATATGTAGCGCCCTTGATATATATGTCTCCCACAACCGGCTTCGGCTTAAGGACAAATGTAAGAATAACCTTTCCGTCCTTTGAAACGCCTGTGCGTATACGCACATCGTCAAACTTGCCGCTTTTAACAAGTCTGCTGATATCATCAGAAACCACATTGGGCTTGAATTCAGTGCCCGGCTTTGACTGTGCCGTATATCCTACGATCTGTTCAAGCACCGCAAGCGGAACCTTATCCGACATACTCTCAATACGGACTTCACCAAGCTCGGCTGCCATGACTGCTGTACAACTGACAATTACAGCAAAAAACAGCCCGAAACCTTTAGTACTCATTATAAAACCTCCTTTTTCAGGGGAATGCGCCCGTTCAACTTTCCCAGGCGCATAAACACTATTTTGTATTTGTTTTAATTACAGTTTTGCGAGTTCGGCTGCTCCATCAGCGGCAAGAAGCTCACTCACGCGGCGTGTAAATGCCAGAGGATCATCCAGAGGCATCTGGGCAGTAAGAAGCGCCTCGTTGTACAGCATCAAAGCATACGCTTCGACCTTCTCATTTGCACCCTTTTCAAGAAGTGCACGCATGGTGGAAAGCAGGGCATGCTTCGGATTAAGTTCAAGTATGCGCTTGGAAGCAGGAGTATCAGGATTGATGGACTTCATCACCCTCTCCATCTGGACGCCCATGGCGTATTCATCACCCACCAGGCAGCATGCGCTTTCGGTAAGACGCTGTGAAAGACGGACTTCCTTGACCTTGTCGCCCAAAGCCTTGCTGACAGCTTCAAGAAGAGCCTTGTTGTCCTCCTCGTCCTTCTTGCGTTCCTCCTCCCTGGCTGCCTTTTCTTCCTCGGTATCAAGATCAACATCTCCCTTGGTCACACAGCGGAACTTCTTTTCCTTATACTCAGGCATTTCACCCATGATCCATTCATCAACCGGATCTGTGCAGAAAAGAACCTCATAGCCTTTGGCGGCAAACACCTCAAGCTGAGGAGCGTTCTTCGCTGCCTGAAGGCTTTCAGCCGTGATATAGTATATCTCTTTCTGTGCCTCGGGCATGCGGGATACATAATCGGCAAGAGATGTCCTGTGTCCTTCCTCTGTTGCCGTACTCTCGAACATAAGAAGCTCCTCAATGCGCTCCTTGTTTTCAAAATCAATATGTATGCCTTCCTTGAGGACTGGGCCGAATGCATTCCAGAACTTGAGATATTTGTCAATGTTCTTTTCCTTCATGTCAGCCAATGTATCCAGAACCTTCTTTACCAGGTTCTTTCTGATGACCCTGATTGTACGGGCTTCCTGAAGGATTTCACGGGAAACATTGAGAGGAAGATCGGCTGAATCTACAACGCCTCTCAGGAAACGAAGATATGAAGGAACCAGTTCGTCGCATTTGTCTGTGATGAAGACTCTGCGGACATAAAGCTGCACGCCCTTGTCACGATTATCTGGTACAAACATGTCAAATATGGGCTTTTCCGGAATGAACAGCAGTGCCTTGAACTCTGTTGTGCCCTCGACGCTCCAGTGAATGTTCTCCAGGGGATCCATGAAATCATGGCTTACATGGCGGTAGAACTCCTTGTATTCATCTTCAGACACTTCGCTCTTCGCCTTCTGCCAGATAGCTTTTCTGGAGTTCAGGGTCTCCTCGGTGATCGTAACTTCCGGATCAGCGCCCTCTATGACATTACCCTCGTCATCACGGGGCTGAGTCTCACGGCGTATGTCCATGCACACCGGATGCTCAACATAATTTGAGAAGCGTTCCACAGTCTTGCGAAGCTTCCATTCATCCAGAAACTCCTCATTGTCCTCTGTGAGTTTCAGAATGATATCCGTTCCCCTGACTGCTCTTTCGGCGGGTTCGATCGTATAGAAACCGTCACCCTTGCTTGTCCATTTCCAGGCTGTCCCACCGGCTTTGCGCGTGATGACAGTTACTTCGGACGCAACCATGAACGCCGAATAGAAACCAACACCGAACTGCCCGATAAGTTCAGGGGACATCTGGTCCTTGTTAGCCTGAAGCTGCTCCAGGAAGCGTTTGGTGCCGGAACTTGCAATTGTACCGATATTCTCCTCCAGTTCTTTCTCATCCATGCCGATTCCGTTGTCCTGAATCATAAGGGTCTTGGCCTCTTTGTCAGGGACAAGCTTTATCTTCCATTCGGAATTATCTTCAAGTATGGACTGATCCGTCAGGGAAATGAATCTGGCTCTGTCAATGGCGTCAGACGCATTGGAAATAAGTTCCCGAAGGAAGATTTCCTTGTTGGAATAAAGTGAATGAATAACCAGATCCAGAAGTTTCTGGACCTCTGTCTTGAATGCACGCTGTTCTGTCATAGTCTAATCTAAACCTCTTTATATTCTATTCTCTGACAAATCAAAAACATGTTTCCGTCATAATACCGGAATCAGAAATCAACATTGAGCTTGACCTTCGGGAAAGCCACAAGCTGAGCCAGCAGCATAAGCTCAAAATCACTATTGTCCCAACCAACGCCAACACCTACATCCCAGCAATGAAGTCTTCTGCGCAATATGTACCTGTGCTCGGAAAGCCGACTCTTGTCAAAATCATACTCAGCCTCCACTGTCAGGGATGTGAGGGGATTTATCGGTATGAAAAGTTCACAGGCAATGATGTCCGTCTCCTCGAAACGCTTCTTCAGATAGCTGCTTTCACCGCTTATGTCTGCAAGAGAACTGCCCATGGACCATACGCTGCGGGACAAGTGCCCGTTTCTGAAAACATAGCGGGTACTGAAGTTAAGCTTGTCTTCCTCGCCGAAGCGCAGTCCCGCCTCGCCTCTGTGGATTTTGCGCTCACCGGCATCATAGACGACACCAGTCCAGAAAGCCAAATCTTTTCTGGGAGTGAAATCAAGCCTGTTTCCCAAATCGCCCGGATGACGTTCCGATTCCTCGCCCCTGTCAAAATGGAAATCATAGTAGGACTGCAGCCTCAGGAATGTTCCATTTCCTCCGTCTCTCCTGGTAATTAAGCGTTGATCAATACCGAAACGTACAAAATGCTGCCTGTCCAGCCTGTCTGTTTCATCGAAATAGTACAGCGTATCCCTGTCATGAGATGGATCTGGGGCGTATGTGTAGTTGATATAAGGTTCAAGTACATGTCTGACCCCTGATATCCTGAAAGTCTCACTGTTCCAGTCAAACCAATCACTGTATATCCGGGATTTCCACTCGGCACCGAACTCAAAAGCCGTACGCATAACATCACCGCCTTCAGCGTCATAGTGCTTCAGATCAGTGCGTGAATAGGGATGATCCGGATCATCTACATCAAGCATGTCGGCAATATCGGTATCTGTTATTTTGCCCTTGCTTGAGCGGCTGTAGTATGTTCCGGCGATACCGGCCCTGGGTGTAAAGGTGGAAAAATCCCCCAAATGAAGCGGAAGGTAGATAAAATGCTGACTGTGGGCCCTGAAGCTCTCATAGTCGTTGGGATCTTCAAAAAGTTTGGCCTCGTTGTCTAAATAATCAAACATTTCAGGGCGTGACCTGTCAAAATCCCTCCATTTCATAGAATAGTATCCCAGGCGTGTCCTGCTCTCATACTGAAAGGATGTTCCGGCTATATTGATTCTGGGAACATCAAAGCGATATTCAGGCAGTGTCTCGACAACTGTGTAAAAATCATTCAATCTCGGGCGTATGCCTATTCCTGTCGAGAAATACTCGCTGTCATAGTTTAAATCAAGATATGAACGGGGTTGCTCCAGACGACGGTAATCCCTTCTGAACCAGTCGGAAAGCATCTCTATATCGCTGAGCAAATCAATATTGAGCCTGATGTCTATACCAGGAGCCAATTCTTCGCTGTAGTAGGCGCTTAAGCGGTAGCGTTCGTCACGGCTGCGGAAGCGCCTGTCATATCCATGTTCTGTCTCTGGCGGATCACTGTCCAATATGCCATATATTCTGGATTTAAAGGTATGCTTTTCGTCAATATAGTCCACATCAGCCCCTATGCCGACGCCGCGCTTGCTCATAAGATCAACATACGCGCTTGCCTCGCCTTCCTCACCGTATTTCTTTACTCTGCCAAAGCGCAGATAGGCGCCTTTTTTGCCGGAGTAGCCGGGTTTTATTATATAACCTGAACTGCCGTCCGTCGTTCCCCAAAGCACGGGAAAATAAAAGACAGGAACGCCACCGAATCTGAGTACAAGATTATTGGCCCTGAAAGTATTGTCATCACTGTACTTGACTGAACTTGCCGTAAGACTGTAATGGGGTTTCTCCCTGTCGCAGGATGTAAGCCAGATTTCCTTGCTTCTGACATTTCCCTCGCCATCACTTGCGCCTGACTTACCGCCGCCATGCCATACCGTGGACGTAAGCCTGTACGGGCCAAAAGATATCTTCTTAGTTTTCAGATTTCCTTTTATGGCCGGTGCCTTCCACTCCCCGCCTCCAGCGGCAAGTTTAACCACAACATTGCCTTCCGCAATAAAATCCATATTATCCCGGTTCAGTTCCGCCTTTCTGGCTGTAAGCACCACATCACCGTACTCCAGACGAACATTCCCTTCGCCAGTAACCATATTGCTGTCCTGATCACTTTTAATTGTATCAGCCGATATTTTCAATTCGCTGGCATCAGCAACCGGATTCTTAAAGGCACCGTACGATACAAGGCAAAGCAAAAACAGGAAAGAAAATATATTCTTAGGTTTCATCTGTACAAAATCCATGGTGAAAACGACATTGCAAATAAGTCATAATATACACCGGACTACTGCAGTTGACAATAGCATAAAAGTAATTTGAATAACAGATGAAAACTGCAACTGCATACAGACGCAGACGGCACAGATCACAAAGTCATCATCAGTGGGAATTTTTTGATTTTCCCGGCGGGAAGACTCATTCCCAGAACTGCAAGTTCAGACACGGCAGGATCTGCCGCCGGGATGCTGCGCTCCCGTTCATGTCCGCCCACACAGGAGCGAAACCAGGCATACTGTCCGTCAAGGGAAACTTCTACCGCTATCCAACCATTTTCCGCTTTTAGTTCCAGAGTCACACCAAACTCCCCCTCCTCAAGGACTCCGCATTCCAACTTACCCCCCATCCAGCAGGCAATATCTTGCAGACGCAACAGGGAAAGTCCCGGCGCAACTACTGAGGACCTGAGGCAGAAAATATTTCCCAGGCATCCGGTGGACACTATCTCTTTCATGGCAGCGACAGCAGGCAGATAACGCCAGCTTCCCAATATCACGGCCGGGGCGGAATTTCTGCGGCAAATAGGAGTCATTGCCCTCAACCGGGGAAGATTTTCATCGGACACGCCCTTCAGCACTGTCGGTATTTACGCCGGGCTGCGGAATATGCAAGATCAATAAGATCCCAAGTCGGAGGCC